>NZ_QTQM01000008.1:0-185276 GCF_003854225.1 Burkholderia sp. Bp8986
ATCTCGGGTGCGATCCAGCATCTGGCCGGCATGAAGGATTCGAAGGTGATCGTCGCGATCAACAAGGATCCGGAAGCGCCGATCTTCAGCGTGGCCGACTACGGCCTCGTCGGCGATCTGTTCGAACGGGTTCCGGAGGTGGTCGATGCCGTCTGATGCCGCGATGCGCGCCGGCGGTGGCCGCGTGGCGCCGGCCCAGTCGTATCTGTTCGTGCCGGGGAGCAAGCCGGAGCGCTTCGACAAGGCGCTCGCAAGCGGCGCCGATGCGATCATCATCGACCTCGAGGATGCCGTCGAGCCGGAGGCGAAAGTGGCGGCGCGCGATGCGATAGCGGCGTGGGTTTCGCCCGAGCATCCGGTGCTCGTGCGGATCAACGCGCGGAACACGCGATGGTTCGAGGCCGATGCCGCGCTCGGCGCGTTGAAGGGCGTGGCCGGTATCGTGCTGCCGAAGGCCGAGCGTGCCGACGACGTGTGCGCTGCCGTTGCGCTCGCGCGCCGGCGTGTGCCGGTCTATCCGTTGATCGAAAGCGCACACGGCATGTGGAACGCGCTCGATGTCGCGAAAGCGCCGTACGTCGAGCGGTTGATGTTCGGCACGCTCGATTTCATCGCGGACATGGGCATGTCGGACGATGGCGTTTCGCTCAATCACTTCCGCTCGCAACTCGCGCTGATCTCGCGGGTGGCCGGGATCGAATCGCCGGTCGACGGCGTGACGCCGGATATCGATGACGGCGAGCGTATCGCGCGCGATGCATTCAACGGCAAGCAGCTGGGGTTCGGCGCGAAGCTGTGCATCCATCCGAAGCAGATCGGGTTCGTGCACCGATGCTTTCGACCGAGCGACGACGAAGCGCGCTGGGCCCGGCGGGTGCTCGATGCGATGCGCGATTCGAACGGCGGCGTGGTGACGGTCGACGGGAAGATGGTCGATCGGCCGGTGCTGTTGCGCGCCGAGCGGATCGCCGCGCTGGCTGCAGCGGTCAACGCCGGATCGAACGCCGCCGCCGGCGAATGCTCGGCGGCGTGAGTCGGGGTGGCCACGGCTGTCCGCTATCGTCGGATCAATGAACGGGTGCGTGCATGCCTCGGCGGCTTGCATCAGGCGGCGTTGCTTCTGTATTCGGTCGACCGAAGGAAGATGGTGGAGATGCAAAAGTCTGGGCGCCGGGAAGATGATCGTCGACGACGGTGATCGGCGTGGTCTTCATCTGGTCGACTCGCCACGGCGAAAGCGTTTCGACGAACGAGGGCACGGCGGCATGGGGTGAGCCGCGATCACGGCGCGACAACGCACTTCGTCATCTGCCTCGTTGCGGTCGAAATAAGATGGACACCCGATCGACGATGCGCGTATGATGGTTTCGTTCGAGCCTCCGTTTGCTGTTCGACCGCTCGCCCTCCACCTGCCACCGTGTTGCGTCGCGCATTGCCTCGCGCGCAACGTTTGTCCCTTTCACCACGACCCGTCGCGCCATGCATCAGGCGATGCTGGCTGCCTACGCTCGTCCTTGCGAGTCGCCGAGAAGCGATCGTCAGGAGTTCATGATGAGCATGCATATCTACCGTGGATTCGAGATCTATCCACTGATTTACCCGCACGTGCCTGCGCTGGATGGCTTGCCGCACAACTACGAGGCCGGCTTCGACGCAGCGGTCAAGATTTGTCTTCGCGGCACCACCGACACGCTGACGCAGAGCCAGACTTTCAGGCTCCTCGGCGACGGCCCGTTCGACACTGCCGGTGACGCACGGCGTGCGTCACTGCGTTATGCCGAGCGCGTCATTGACGACGATCGCGAAAAGCTGGGCTTCTTTTCGGACGCCCTCTGACAAGACTCGCATGGCAGCGTGACTTGCCATCAATTTGGAGAGCGAAATGATCGTCGACGAGCTTCTCGATCTGGTCCAGCGGTGCAAGCTCACTCGGAGCGATGCTGTCCTGCCCGCTGGAATGACCCATTCTGCGCGGTGCCATCAACAAGAGCTGCAGATGTTCGCGGCGGTGCGCGCATTTTCGATCGGAGCCGGGTATTCGGAGTTCGAATCCGACGCGATAGCGAGCACCGTCATGACACGACTCGGCTAGTTTTATTCGAACGTTTTCCAACAGGCATTACATGACAACCATCACACTGAAGATCAACGAACCCATCGATGTCGCGCTGCGGCGCTTCCGGCGCGGTATCGAGAAGACCGGGCTGATTCGCGAGTTGCGCAGTCGCACCAGCTACGAAAAGCCCACGACGGAGCGCAAGCGGAAAAAAGCCAGTGCCGTTGCCCGGCAGCGCTTGCGGGCGAAGCGCATGTTGCCGCCCCGCAAGATGTACTAGAAGAACGGCGGGAACAGCGTGCCGGCCGAGGGGGGGCATTACGGCGCCATCCCGATCCCCGGCGTGCGGTACCGCGGCCGGACGACGCAGGCAGCATGCCGGCCGGCCGCCGCGCAGCGGCAGGAAGAATGATCGGTACGCGCGTCGCGCCGTGCAGCAACCAGGATGAAAATCATGATCAGAAGGCGGCAAACATGAGCTGGTACTGCGACGCGGAACGCGAGTTGGCCCATATCAGACGATCGGTCGGGCTGCTTGAGCAAGCGCAACACGCCTTCATCAACCGATCGTCCGTGAACGATCCCGCGTACTGGAGAGTCAAGCTCGACAAGCTCCGCACACGATCCGAGCGAAGCAAGGTCCTCGCACTGCAGGTGGACGCGCTTTTGGTCCGCCTCGAACGCATTCAGGATTCGCGCTGCCGAAAATAGGAAGCTGCTCCTTCGTTCTCGTCTTGTTCCGGGTGCACGCGCATGGCAGGGAGCAGCCCACGGGAGTCGCATTCGAATTTCGGAGCAACACATGATTGACGCTAACCCAGGCAACACGTTTCGACACCTTCCACTCTCGCCCGAGCAAGACGCGGAAATCCGGCACTATATAAAGAAGAAGGCGCAAAAGGGCGAACCATGGGACACCCCCGAGTTGGCCATGATGCTCGCAGACATGCTTTCCCCGCCGCCTGGCGACGACGAGCAGCCAGAGACTATCGTTGAAGAAGTGAAACTGGCCTGCGAATATGCATTGACTTCGATCGACGAAGCCATGGAATCCGTATCCGCGAGTGAAGAGCGGCTCGCCGCGATGGAAGCCGAGGAAATGAAGCATCCCAGGCGGTAACGCAGCCACGATGCCCGACGCTCGAGCCACAGCTGCGCCACCGCCTTCTTGCCTTCAGCCAAATTGAGCGGCCAGCCATCCCTGCGCCCATTGCGTCGCGTACGCAATCGCATCGTCGCGCGCATCGAAGCCGGCCAGATCGCCGCTGGAATGCACCTCTCTCTCACCTCCGTCCAGCAGCGTCGTGGTGATTCTCGCATGTGCGATGTACTCGCCATCGGCCCTGCGGGGCGTCGGATCGATCCGGAAGCGTGTCGTATTGAAGAGCATGGGCTCCTCCCTGTCTGGTTGTCGCGAGCGGGGCTGCCGTGCGGGGCCGCACGAGCAGAAGCGTCCGCCGTCAGGATGTGTCGCGATCCGGCCGGCTTCACCATCCGGCCGTGGCCGCGCACGCTTCGATCGGGTCGATAACTTCGTCTGCAATGCGAACCGTTGGACCTCGTCGCGATGAAAATGGAAGAAACAACTGTGCTCACGAGAATTGATCACCGTTCGGTACCCTGTTACCTGATCCTCCGCGGTGGCTGGTCGACCTGTGTGCTGAATGCGGACCGTGTCGTTCTGCGCCGTGAAGCCAGTCCGCTGTTGCGCGCCTTTGCACGAACCCGCGGAGAATGGGCAAGTATCGACGGCGTCGCATGGAACACCTTCTCCGATGCTGAAGGCCTTTCTGCGATCGAGCGACGGGAGACGCGATGTTATGCGCTGGTCAAGGGAACGGAAACCGAACACCAGTTGCGATTGTTGATGACCCTCTGACGTCAAGGTGCGGGCGAGTCTCGTGCGGTCCGACGCACGGGAAAGCTGAAGTTCGGTGGCGTGTGCGGGATGGTCGTCGCGGTCTCAAGTATGCTCGTCGACAGTCGGGCAAATTCGCCTATAAACACCACGTTTCCGGTCGATTCATGGGCAATTCGTACTCCGTGAGTACCTTTGACTTTTGCGACTGCCATCCCCGCGGCATCGACTTGACCGGAGCGTGATTTCGCCGCGCTTCGTGCCAAATCGGCAGTGTCGATGCTTTGACATTCAAGCGAAGATCGGCGCATGGTAGCCAGCAAGCGACTTCGACTCATGGCGCTATCCATGACGACGATGCCGCGTGCCGCACAGCATCGTTGCAGTACATCGCGATATGCTGACGGGGTGGCAAGCTGGACTCGCGCTGCGCCGAGGGCAGTCCGATTCGGCCTGATGGGCGACGAAGTCAGCCTGCGAGGCCGCAGGAACGCGAATTGCACGGTGCTGGGCGTAGCCGAATTCGCGGCCGCGGATTCAAGCTGAAGCTGCGTCACTGGAGAAGTCGGTGAGCACCGAGAGAGAGCTTTTTGAACAATGGTGGTTCCGCGACACGCCGGTGGAATATCGCGCCGACCTGGCCTATCGCGTTCGGGACCAGGGCGGCTACGTCAGGGGAACACGTGCGGCGGCCGCCTGGGATGGATGGCAGGGGGCACGTCAGGGCCAGAACTGGATTCCGGCGGATCGGCACTGCCCGACGCGTCAGGATGCGGACTCGGCGTCTAATGTGTTGGC
This sequence comes from Burkholderia sp. Bp8986, assembly GCF_003854225.1. NCBI lineage: Bacteria > Pseudomonadati > Pseudomonadota > Betaproteobacteria > Burkholderiales > Burkholderiaceae > Burkholderia > Burkholderia sp. Bp8986. The sequence goes on from NZ_QTQM01000008.1 coordinate 4,713, forward strand.
GTGGGATTCACGAGGATTTGCGGTCGTCGCTCGATTCGACGACGTCGCGCTGCTGCAGTCGGCGTACACGCACTGGATTCCTCTGCCGCCCGCGCCGAAGGATTAGCTGCGGCGTCACGACGCGAGGTCGCCGGTTACGGCGCAGCTTGCAGGCGCCCCATGTCGGCGGCCCGGCCAATCGCATGAGCAGCCTCATCGGTTTCCCGGCCACGGGCCATGCCCCCCGAGCCGATCCGCCGCGCCGCCCTCAGTCGAAATACGGTTCCAGCACCCGCTCGATCCAGTCCATGAACGCCCGAACGCGCGGCGACAGATTGCGCCGATGGGCCACGACGAGCCACGCGGCCAGCGGCTCCGGGCGCAGATCGGGCAGCACCTCCACCAGCGCGCCGCTTTCGATGTGAGCCGCGACCCCTGAATACCCGGCCTGGATCAAGCCGATGCCGGCCAGCCCGGCAGCGTGATAGGTCTGCACGCTGTTGACCTGCATCGCGCTCGGCAACGGCAGCGACGCATAGCCGGTGCCGTCCGGGTACTCCCATCCCGGATGACGCGCGCCGAGTGTCAGCGTGTAGTGGACCATCCGGTGTCCCTGGCCGAGCAGATCGTCGAGCGTATGCGGTACGCCGTATCGCGCCAGGTAGCCGGGGCTCGCCGCATTGATCATGCGCAGCCGGCCCAGCGGTCGCGCGATCAGCGTCTCGTCCACGATCGGGCCCAGACGGATCACGCAATCGAAGCCTTCCTGGACGAGATCGACACGCCGATCAGTGCTCGACAGCTCCAGTTCCAGCTCCGGATGCGCGGCCAGCAGTTGCGGGAGTGCGGGAACCACGACACTGCGGGCCAGTTCGGTCGGCATGTCGACGCGCAATCTTCCCCGCAGTCGCGTGCCGTTGCCGGAGAACATCGATTGCAATTCCTGGACTTCGGCCAGCAGGTCCCGTGCGCGCGAATAGAACGCGCGTCCGTCCTCGGTCAGCTGCACGCTCCGCGTCGTCCGATGCAACAGCGCAACGCCCACGTCGCGCTCGAGTCGACGGATCACCATCGAGACACGTCCCTTCTGGATGCCCAGGCTTTCGGCCGCCCGCGTGAAGCTCGTCATTTCGGCGACACGGGCAAAGATCAACAGCGCATCGAGGTTTTGCATTGTTCACTCGGCGAGTAACAGAACGTTCAATCGGCCGTCATTTATAACTCAATTGCGACCCAGTAGAGTGCTTTCCGATGTCGTCTCCCGACGACCACCTGAACGAAAGGGCGCAACCATGACACAACACATCGCACCGGTTAAGACGGCCGTCGTCTACCACTCCGGCTATGGGCATACCCGGTGTATGGCAACGGCTGTCGCCGAGGGCGCCGGCGCCGTCCTCGTCGCAATCGACGCCGACGGAAACATCGCGCCGGACGCGTGGGACACGCTCGCGGGCGCCGACGCCATCCTGTTCGGCTCGCCGACCTACATGGGCGGCCCCAGCTGGCAGTTCAAGAAGTTCGCCGACGCATCGTCGACGGCCTGGTTCGACGGCCGGTGGCGCAACAAGATCTTCGGCGGCTTCACCAATAGCGCGAGCGTCAACGGCGACAAGCTCAATACGCTCGAATACTTCGTGCTGCTCGCCGGGCAGCACGGCGGTGTCTGGGTGAGCATGGACATCAAGCCGGCGAACCTGAAGGCGTCGATGCGCGACGACCTGAATCGCATGGGCTCCTATCTCGCGCCGATGGCGCAGACGCCGGCCGACGCGTCGCCCGACGAGATGTCGCCGGGGGATCTCGAGACGGCACGCCGCTATGGCGCACGCGTCGCAACGATCGCCGGACAGTTTCGGGCAGGGCACGCGCGAATCAGCTGACATCCCGGCGTGCGGGGCGCCTGACCGGACGCCACCGCATGCGTTCCAGCCGACCATGAGGAAACGGCCATGAAATACAAGCAACTGGGCCGCACCGGCCTATATGTCTCCGAGCTGTGTCTCGGCACGATGACGCTGGGCGGCAATGCCGATGCCGGCATGTGGGCGTCGATCGGCGCGGTCGGCCAGGACGACGCGACCCGGCTGATTTCCCGCGCACTGGCCGAGGGCATCAACTTCATCGATACCGCCGACATCTACTCGTTCGGTCAGTCGGAACGCCTCGTCGGACAGGCGCTCCGGGACCTCGGCGTGCCGCGCGGCGAGATCGTGCTGGCGACGAAGACGGCGGGCGTGATGGGCCCGAAGCCCAACGATCAGGGGGCGTCGCGCGGCCACATCATGGATTCCGTGCAGCGAAGCCTGGAACGGCTCCAGGTCGACCACATCGACCTCTACCAGATACACGCGAACGATCCCGTCACGCCGATCGAAGAGACGCTGCGGGCGCTCGACGATCTGACGCGGCAGGGGCTGGTTCGCCATGTCGGCGTCTCGAACTGGCGCGCCGGAAAGATCGGCAAGGCGCTCGGGCTCAGCCAGGCGCTCCATGCGACGCGCTTCGAGACGCTGCAGGCCTACTATTCGATCGCCGGACGTGACGTGGAGCACGAACTGGTGCCGCTCGCGGTCGACGAGCAGATGAGCCTGCTCGTCTGGTCGCCGCTCGCCGGGGGACTGCTTTCGGGGAAGTTCGGCCCCGGGGCGCCGGCCGAAGCAGGGGCGCGGCGCAGCCATTTCGATTTTCCGCCGGTCGATCTCGAGCGGGCCTGGCCGTGCGTTGCCGCGATGCGCGCCATCGCCGACGCGCGAGGCGTGTCGGTCGCGCGGATCGCGCTCGCGTGGTTGCTCGCCAAGCCGCATGTCACGAGCGTCATCATCGGCGCCAAGCGGGTCGAACAGCTCGAAGACAATCTCGGCGCGGCCGATGTCGCGCTGACCGCGGACGAACTCGCGCATCTTGATGCCGTCAGTGCGGTGCCTGCCGGCTATCCCGGCTGGATGATCGATCGCCAGGCGGCGGGCAGGCGGCCGCAGCCTTTCACGCGCGGCGGGTCGAAACAGGACCGGTGACGCCGCATCGCGCGGCGCGGCGTTCGGCCCGCGCGATGCGGTCGCCGCGGCGGTAACGGCTAGAATTGCGGTTTTAGCCCGGAACACGTCCATGTCTTTTGCCTCGCTAGGCCTGATCGATCCCTTGCTGCGTAATCTGCAGGACCTCAATTACCAGACACCGACGCCGGTGCAGGCCAAGGCGATTCCCGCGGTGCTCGGCGGCAAGGACGTCATGGCTGCGGCGCAGACCGGCACCGGCAAGACGGCGGGTTTCGCGCTGCCGCTGTTGCAGCGGCTGGTGCAACACGGGCCGGCGGTGTCCAGCAACCGTGCGCGTGTCCTGGTGCTGGTGCCCACGCGTGAGCTGGCCGAACAGGTGCTGCAGAGCTTCGTCGCGTATGGCAAGGGCCTCGACCTGCGGTTCCTGGCCGCCTACGGCGGTGTGAGCATCAACCCGCAGATGATGAAGCTGCGCAAGGGCGTGGATGTGCTCGTTGCCACGCCGGGCCGTCTGCTGGACCTCAACCGGCAGAACGCGGTGCAGTTCGATCAGGTGCAGGCGCTGGTGCTGGACGAAGCCGACCGGATGCTCGATCTGGGTTTTGCGCGCGAACTCAACGCCGTCTTTGCTGCGTTGCCCGCCCGGCGCCAGACGCTGCTGTTCTCCGCCACGTTTACCGACGATATTCGCGCGATGGCGGCGACCATTCTGCACAGCCCGGTCGATATCAGCGTCAGCCCGCCCAACGTCACGGCCAGCAAGATCAAGCAGTGGGTCGTGCCGGTGGACAAGCGCAACAAGCCCGACCTCTTCATGCACCTGGTGGCCGAGAACAACTGGGACCACGCGCTGGTGTTCGTCAAGACCCGCAATGGCGTGGACTACCTGGCGGCGATGCTGGATGAAGCCGGCTATGCGGTCGACACCATCCACGGCGACAAGCCGCAGCCCGCGCGCCTGCGTGCGCTGGAGCGCTTCAAGGTGCGCGAAGTGCAGATGCTGGTCGCGACCGATGTGGCGGCGCGCGGGCTGGATATCGACGACTTGCCGCTGGTGATCAACGTGGATCTGCCGATCGTCGCGCAAGATTATGTGCACCGTATCGGCCGTACCGGCCGCGCGGGCGCCAGCGGCGTGGCGGTGTCGCTGGTGTGTGCCGATGAAGCACCGCAGCTGGCCGCGATCGAAGCGCTGATCCGGCAGACGCTGCGCCGTGAAGAAGAGCCGGGTTTCGAAGCCGAACACCGCGTGCCGGAAACCAGCGCGACGGGGCAGATCATCAAGAAGCCCAAAAAGCCGAAGAAGCCCAAGGTGCCGCAAGGTGGGGCGGGTGCCATGCCGGCGGCCGGCAAGAAGCCGAAGCCGCAAGGTGGGGACGGCAAGCGAAAGGCCGAGGGGCAGCGTGCCGGCGCCGCGGGTAAGGCGGCAAGCGTGTTGAGCGGCAGTCCGTTCAGCGTGCAAAAGCCGCGCGGCAAACCCGCCGGCAAGGCGGCTGCGGGTTCACGCAAGCCGGCCGGGAAACCCGCCGGTGGTCGCGGCAAACGTCAATCCTGATCTCCGGGGATGAGGCGTGCCGGCCGCCGCCGCTCGGCCGGAGCTTCCCGATCGTCGTCACGCGTTCTGCAACCGTCGACGTTCAAGGCGGTTGCGCAACAGGCCCGCGATCAACGCGCCGATGATCAGGCACACGTAGAGGGTGACGAGATAGTGACGCCACGCGTCAAGGGCGAGCTGGTGTGAAACCAGTTTCGGATCGGGGGGCAGATACAGCGAGCCCTTCGCCTCGACGACGCGCATCATATGAACAAAGCCGCCTGCGGAGAGCAACGGCAGCAGGGCGACGAATGCCAGCAGCGCGGGTTTGGCGCGGCACGCCCGCGGATGATGGCGCAACCGGAACCACAGTCCGAGACATCCGTGTATCCAGCCGGGTGCGAGCAGGGCCAGTTGCAGGCCCTGCGTGCCGCTGGTGAGCAGCACGGTGACGACACGCTCGTAGTCCGGCTCGAAGCCGTAGAGCGAGGACGCGAGCCGGGTTGTCACCGCGTGGCGGATCAGCAGCAGCGGCAGGCTGAGGCCTGCCCAGAGGCGGAGCCATTCGGCGGGCGGCAGGGTCCAGTGGCGGCGCCCGTATATCGTGTGCAACGCCAGCGCAAAATGAAGCGAAGCCGCGCCGTACAGCACGAACGTCCCCGGTGCGCTGCGCCAGAGCCGCAACGCCAGCACGAGACCGCGTCCGGCGAGTTCGAGTGACCAGATTCCGAGTGCATGATTGATCAGGTGCAGAAAGAGATAGGTCAGCAGCACCACGCCCGATCCGAGCTGGAGACCGCGCAGCACGGATTGCATCCGGACTTTCGATTCACGGTGCGGTGTGCGCACCGCGGGCGATTCCTGTTTGGTATCCGTTGCATGGGCCGTGTCGATGATGTCCATAGGGGTCACCCGGTTCGTGTTTCCTGCAATACCGTGAGCACACGACGGTTATTCCCGGATTCGACGGGACTGCCGGGAGAAGGCAATCCGAGGGGCGACCGCGCTCGACGCGCACGAGCACGTTGCAGCGGCGTTTGGTGAACGCTCAAACCGACGCATGAGCGGCGCTTTGCGAATGAGGCTCGACTTCCTCAGCCGCCATCGACGAATCTCGATCCGGCGGGATTTCCCGGCCTTGATCGAAAGGTATTCGCAAGGCATGGTTTTGATTTCGGTTAATCAGGGTATTTTTGATTTTTGACGTCCGCGATTTTTACTTCCTGCCAGTCGTCAAAAATATTCTTTCGGCCGATCGCGCGATCTGCTTCGATTTATTGCGGAACCATACCCTAAAAAATTCGGGCCATCCGATTTTGGTCATGTCGACCCCGGTCGGTGTCTCCGCCGTCACTGCCGGTTTGACGCTCAGCCCCGCCAGACGGCGTAATGCGAAGGAAGAGACGAGAGATCTCTCGGAAAACCGCGCGGATTTTCAGGCACTGATCGGTGCATCAACGCCCGATGCCGTTGGCGTTTCGTCTGAGAAAATCAATGCTCAACGATATCCCGAATGACCGAGAATTTCCCTATTCAACATATGAAAGTTTCGCAATATGCACTGCGAACTGCGACCCCTTTACTATTTACCGCTCAAATGTAAAAAGACGTGACCCGTCAATCAGTTCCGGAATCCAGGTCAGAACAATTCCGCATACTCCGTATCAGCAGAAATTGCGCCCGGTCCGACCCTTCTCTCGGCGCATTCAGCGCTCGTTACGTCCTTTGCATTTCGTAACAACTCGGGTTGATTCGTCAGGGCTCGCTGTTTTAAATTTTGCCGGTCGCCCAGCAGCATCCGGCAGTCGGGCGACCTTTCAATCTGCAAGTCACGCATGCCGGATACCCGGGTGGCCAGCCACCCGACACTGCAGGTCCGCACGCGGTGCGGGCTTGATCAAGTGGTCGAACTCGCGATGGGTGTCGGTTCGACTGCATTCAGCCCGTTGCGACCAGACGCACCGGAATGGGCTCACCACGTTGTTCATGTCATGCCGAACTGGAGCCAGCTTGATAGCGGAATCCATGATCGAATTTTGATGTTTGCGTCGCAATCCTAAATATGTATCGACGGAATTCGCCCAGATTCACGACGGTACAACTTAACTTTGCGCACCGCGCCGATAAAGGACAGAAAATGGAATTCGTACGAATGGGAATCGTCTATGTTCATCTCATTGCCTGCTGTGTCGCGATTGGTCTCGTGCTGACCAGCGACATTGCCATGGTCAGGCAACTGCTGGATACCGACGCGCCTACCGATCCTGCCCAGGTTCATCTGGCCAGCCTGCAGCGCACCGTCACGTTGGCGCTGACGATTCTCTGGATCACCGGCATCGCGATCATTGCGTTCGACATGCGGACCCAGGGTCTCCGGTATCTCGGCAATCCCAAGCTGCAGGCCAAGATCGGCATCGTCGCGTTGCTGACCTTCAACGGTATCGCGCTGCACTCCGCGGTCCTGCCGGCATTGCGGAAAGCGGGATCCTTGCTGAAGCTTTCGTTCGAACGGCGCATGGTTGCCATTTTCGCGGGCGTGATTTCCGCCGTCTCGTGGTTCTATGCGGCAATGCTTGGCGTCGGGCGCCCGTTGAGCTGGAAGTATTCCCTGGTCCAGATCCTGGCCGCTTACCCGGCACTGATCGCCGGTGGCATCGCCACCATGTTGTTCATCACGGCAGTGGCGAAATCCAGGACGTCCGTGGAACGACGCAATACCGAAAAGGTGGCGGCCTACTGATCGCCGCCCTCCGGGGGATGCGCGCTGCTCGCGGCAGTGCGTATCCTCTCGTCACACACGTGTGCGTGCTGGCCAGCGTCCAATTCCAAACGTTCGGCTGCACGCGGGCACGCGGGCACGCGCCAGGCGTGCGTTGTCCCCATCCCCCTCCTCGCGCAGAGCCGGATCGTACGTGATCCGAAGCGTTCGCCGCCGGAAGAACGAACCGGCGACGCGATCAATGAAAGAAGAGCGCCCGCATGCCGAACGTGTGATGCGCTTCGGCCGCCATCAGCACCATGAGCACCAGCAGGCACAGCGGCGGTATCAGGATCGCGTACACCAGCGCCAGACGCTCCCACATCATGTGCATAAAGATCGACACGATCAGCCCGGCCTTGGCGATCATGAGCACGACGATCAGCACCCAGCGCACCACGCCTTGCACCTTGAAGTAGTCGACCAGGTACGACAACGTGCTCAGGACGAACAGCAGGCCCCAGATTTTCAGGTAGATGCCGATCGGGTGCTGCTGGCCGTGCGCGGCGTCGGGTCGATCGGCGGGATCGGTGTGGTCCATGGCCTGCCTCACCACAAATAGAACAGCGCGAAGATGAACACCCACACCAGGTCGACGAAGTGCCAGTACAGGCCGGCGATCTCGACGATCTGGAAGTTGCCGTGCTCGGTGAACCCCGGCTGCAGGATCTTGCGTGCGATCAGCAGCAGGTAGATCACGCCGCAGGTCACGTGAAAGCCGTGGAACCCGGTGATCATGAAGAAGCATGCGCCGAACTGCGTGGCGCCCAGCGGGTTGCCCCACGGGCGGATGCCTTCATGGACGATCAGCTTGGTCCATTCGAAGGCCTGCATCGACACGAAGGTCACGCCGAGCAGCGCGGTCGCCAGCAACAACGCGGCGGCGCGCCGGGCATTGCGCCGATAGCCGAAATTCACGGCCATCGCCATGGTGCCGCTGCTGGTGATCAGCGTGAACGTCATGATCGCGATCAGCAGCAAGGGCACCTCGACGCCGGCCACGGTGAGCCCAAACACCTTGGACGGGTCGGGCCACGGCGCCGTGGTCGACATGCGCACCGACATGTAGCCGATCAGGAAGCTGCTGAACACGAAGGTGTCCGACAGCAGGAAGATCCACATCATCGCCTTGCCCCACGGCACCTTGAAGGCTTCGCGGTCGGCCGACCAGTCCGTGACGATGCCGCGCCAGCCGTCGGGCCCGGCGTCGGCGGGCGGGGTGGTGGCGGATTCGGGCGGGAGCGGAGGCGAGGTCATGGCGCGGCTCCATACAGCGGTCCGCAGATGGCGGCGACAACCGCGGGGGTGAGCCACCACATTGCCGCCAGCAGCACGAGCCAGACCGCCAGCAGGAAATGCCAGTAGAGCGCGCACAGCGAAATGGCGCGCTGGGCGCGGAACGGATCCGCACGCCGGCGCTGCGCGATCGTCACGGCCCAGGCCGCCAGCCCGCCCAGCACGTGCAGTCCGTGCAGGCCGGTGAGCAGGTAGAGGAAGCTGTTGGAAGGATTGGCGACGACGGTTTGCCCGGCCGCCGACAGCATGCGCCAGGCGATCAGTTGCCCGATCACGAACACGGCGGCCAGCACGCCGCCGCCCACCAGCCACGCGACGCGATGCCCGGTCAGCTGCCGGGCACGCTGCATGGCGACGCTGGCCAGCGCGAGCGCGCCGGTGTTCCACCACAGCAGCGCCGGATGCGGGATCGGCTGCCAGTCGGGCTCGCGCATGCGCATGCCGTAGGCGAGCAGCAGCAATGAAAACAAGGCCGTCGCCACGGCCATGAACACGATCAGGCCGACGCGGCTCGCATTCGGCAGGACGGGCGGCGGCGTGTCGGGAACGAAGGGGCGCGGCAGCGTGGTCATTTGCGTGCCTCGCCGGGTTGAACCGTCGGGCGGGCCGGTTCCGGCTCCGGCGCCGTTGCAGGCGGCTGGTTTTGCGGGACGAAGTCTTCCGCTTGTCCCGGCGGGCTGTATTCGTACGCCCAACGGTAGACGACCGGCAGCGCGGCGCCCCAGTTGCCGTGCACCGGCGGCGTTTGCGGCGTCTGCCATTCCAGCGTGGTGGCCCGCCACGGATTGCCGTCGGCACGCTTGCCGCGTACGAGGCTCCACGCCAGGTTGTACAGGAACAGCAACTGTGCGACCCCCACGATCAGCGCGGCGACGGTGATGAACGTGTTGAGCGTCTGCGCCGAATGCGGAATGAAGCTGTAGCCCTCGTACGCGTAATACCGCCGCGGCATGCCGAGGATGCCGAGATAGTGCATCGGGAAGTAGATCGCGTACGTGCCGAGGAAGGTGATCCAGAAGTGCGCGCGCCCGAGCCTGTCGTCGAGCATGCGGCCCGTCACCTTCGGATACCAGTGGTAGAGGCCGCCGAACACCACCAGGATCGGCGACACGGCCATCACCATATGGAAGTGCGCGACCACGAAGTACGTGTTCGACAGCGGAATGTCCACGCTCACGTTGCCGAGGTAGAGCCCGGTCAGCCCGCCCAGCACGAAGGTGCTGATGAAGCCGATGGCAAACAGCATCGGCACGGTCAGGTGGATATCGCCGCGCCACAGCGTCAGCACCCAGTTGTAGACCTTGAGGGCGGTCGGGATGGCGATGATGAGCGTGGTGGTGGCAAAGAAGAAACCGAAGTACGGATCCATGCCGGCGACGAACATGTGGTGCGCCCAGACCACGAAGCTCAGTGCGCCGATGACGACGATGGCCCACACCATCATCCGGTAGCCGAAGATGCTCTTGCGCGCGTGGGTGCTGATGAGGTCCGACGCGATGCCGAAGGCCGGCAGTGCGACGATGTAGACCTCCGGATGCCCGAAGAACCAGAACAGGTGCTGGAACAGCAGCGGGCTGCCGCCGGCATGCTTGAGCGACTGCCCCATCGACACCACGGCCGGTATGAAGAAACTGGTGCCGAGCGTCCGGTCGAGCAGCATCATCACGGCCGACACGAACAGCGCCGGAAACGCCAGCAGCGCCATGATGGTCGCGATGAAGATGCCCCACACCGTGAGCGGCATGCGCATCAGCGTCATGCCGCGCGTGCGCGCCTGCAGCGTCGTGGTGACGTAATTCAGGCCGCCCATGGTTGCCGCGACGATGAAGATCGCCAGCGACACGAGCATCAGCACGATGCCCCATTCGACGCCCGGCGTGCCGGGCAGGATGGCCTGGGGCGGATACAGCGTCCAGCCCGCGCCGGTCGGCCCGCCCGGCACGAAGAAGCTCGCCACCAGCACCAGCACGGCCAGCAGGTAGACCCAGTAGCTCAGCATGTTGAGAAACGGGAACACCATGTCGCGCGCGCCCAGCATCAGCGGGATCAGGTAGTTGCCGAAGCCGCCGAGGAACAGCGCGGTCAGCAGGTAGATCACCATGATCATCCCGTGCATGGTGACGAACTGGTAGTAGTGGTTGGCGTCGATGAAGCTGAACTTGCCGGGAAAGCCGAGCTGCAACCGCATCAGGTCCGACAGGACGAGGCCGACCAGGCCGATGGCGATGGCCGTCAGCGCATACTGCACGGCGATGACCTTGTGGTCCTGGCTCCAGACATAGCGCGTCCAGAAGCTTTTCGGGGCGTGGTCGAGGTGCGCGTAGGGCATTGCGTCTGCTCCGCTAGGGCTGGCGGTTGCCCGTGCTGCCGGCAGCCGTGCTGCCGGCAGCCGGGCCGCCTTGCGATTCGATGTAGGTCACCAGCGCGGTCAGCTCCTGATCGCTCAGGTCGAAATGCGGCATGATGGGCGAATAGCCCTTCACGACGCGGGCCGCCGGATCGCGGATGAAGGCGCGCAGATAGGCGTCGTCCACCTTCGCGGTGCTGCCGTCGGCCATCGTTTCGGTCTTGCCGTACAGGCCCTTCCAGGTCGGACCCACGCGCGGGCTGCCGTCCACGGTATGGCAGGCGAGACAGCCCTTGGCCGCGGCGAGCGCCTTGCCCTGGTCGGCGAGCGCCTGCGCGCTGCCGCCTGGCGTTGCCGCCGCGGCCTGAACCTTGGCCTGCTGCCGCTGCGCGAAGGTGGTCTGCTGCGCGAGCCAGCGCGAGAACGCTGCATCGTCTTCCACCACCACCACGCCGCGCATGCCCGCGTGCCCGACACCGCAAAGCTGTGCGCACAGGATGTCGTAACGGCCTGCCTTGGTCGGCGTGAACCAGAAGGTCGTCACCATGCCGGGCACCATGTTCATGCGCGCACGAAACGGCGGGACATAGAAGTCGTGCAGCACGTCGAGCGACCGTGTCAGGACCTGGATCGGCCGGTTCAGCGGCAGATGGACCTCGGGCGTCTCGATCAGGTAGTTGTCGCGGCCGTTGGGGTCGGCGGGGTTCAGGCCGAAGGGATTGTCGCTGCCGATATAGCGCACGTCCGTCGTGCCCAGCTTGCCGCCGGGGCCGGCGAAGCGGAAGCGCCATTGCCATTGCCGGCCGAGCACCTCCATCTGCAGCACGTTGCGCGGCGGCCGGATGTAGTCCGCATAGACGAACAGACCGGGGGCCAGCAACGCCGCGACGCCGACGGCGGTCAGGCCGATCAGCCACCATTCCAGCCGCCTGTTGTGCGGCTCGTAGGCCGCGCGATGCCCGCCGCGGTGGCGGTAGCGCATCAGCGCGATCGCGATGAACAGGTTGATGGCGATGAAGAACGCGCCGGTGATGACGAGCGTGATCGTCAGCATGTCGTCCATGCGCACCCAGTTCGACGCGATCGGCGTGATCCACCAGGGACTGGCAAAGTGAAACCCCACCGCCAACGCGATGATCACGATCAGGGCAATCGCAAGCACCATGGGCCGCCTCGCCGCGCGTCACTCGCCGGAGCCGCCAACCGGCGCTCCGGGCATCGTCGTGCCGCCTTGCCGAATTTCGTACGATTGTTTGCCGGCAATCCACCAGGACCGATTCGCCAGGCGGCGTCGGCGGCTCTAAAGAAAAAGGTAGTCTGCTGCCTTGCATCGCGCAAGGCAGCGCAAGAGGAAGGAGGGAAGCACCCCATACCCGCGTCGCACCACGGACGGCGTCACCTGCCGCGACAACATGCAAAACGGCCGCCTCCGGCGTGAGTTGTCGAGGCAGCCGTCCCGCGCGGCGCGAAGCAACGGCATGTCAGTGCATCGCGTTCTGCTTGCGCCGTTCGAGCATGCCGTAGACGACGGCGGTGACCACGCCGAACAGCAGGTTGGCCAGCAACGGTCCGGATCCCCGCTCCGAGATGAACCACGGGAACACGGCGGTCATCACGTAGAAGTTCCATACGTACGCGACGATCCCGAAAGCCAGCCCGATGACGGCCTCCATGCCGACGCTCGAATCGAAGCGGAACGGTGCCATGATCGCGGCGAGGATCATCCCCATGATGGCGCCGAGCACGTAGTGCAACAGCAGTGCCATTCCCACGATGCTGAAGCTGAACACCGACATCTGTTCGAGCGCGCCACGGCCCATCACCATCGCCGCGATCTTGTGGGTCGGCTGCCACGGACTTTCATCGAGCACCATGGTTGACCAGAAGAATTCGAGCACGATCACCAGGGCGCCCCCGGCAAGCCCGGCCACGGCCGCGGCGAGCCAGTCCGGCATGCGCCGTTGCCAATGGTGCGATTGAATGTGCAGTTCCATACGACCTCCTTGCTGACAATTCAGCTTCGGCACTCGGGTTCAGCACGCGCCACGCGCGTCGAAAATACGTCGGCTATTCGATTCAGAATGGCAGATATGGGGGGCAACGCAAGGTGCAAAAACCCTGCGCGTCGCATGGCAGTACGGTGTTCCGTTCAGGATCGGCGTGCGGCGGGTGTCGGCGGCGCGACATGGGAACGGAGGCCGTGGCGTTGCGCGGTCACGGGCATCTGACTGCATGCAACGCCAAAAGGGCAGGGGCCGTCACGGAATCGTCCTCGTGCCGGCACGCCGGGGCAAATTAAGTATTCCGACAAATCTTCTGCACCGACGGACGCCGATTTCACCCTTGCCTGCTGCCGACCCGCTCGATGCGGGTGCGGCTCCACGCGCCGGGCATGCCGGTTTCCGCGTGTCAGGGAAAAACCGGTGACGTAGGCTCGCCGCCCTCCAGATCCGCCTTCGGAAAATGCTGGGCGATCATCTGCTCGATTTCCTGCTCTCGCAATGCCGGCACGTCGGCCATGATCAGAATCTGGCCTTCCTTGATCGCCTCCCGAAATCGCTCGAGTCGCGCGTTCGGTTCGGCGATGCCGATCATCCCGGCCGTCCACGCCCCGAAGCCCGCACCCGCCACCGTCAATGCGACGACGGCGCCGCCCGCGATCACGAGCTCGGCAGGCGGGTAGACGAGCGCGACGAGGCCGATGAGCGCGCCCGTTGCGCCGCCGAGCGCGACGCCGCGCTCGAGCGCGTGCACGACATCGCTGCTTTGCAGCAAGGACGCTTCGGGTAACTCTTCGAGCGTGACACTGTGATCCGCGAGGACATGGATATGGCGCCAGATGATGCGAGCGCGCAGCAAGTCATCCACGATCGCCTTCGCCATCTGCGTGTCGGGTACGAGGAAATAGAGGCGCCTCATGTCGGCCCCCTTTTTTCAGTCCGGAATACGTTCTATTTTATGTCAGCTCCGGCCGCGCGGTAGGCGGGTACGTACCGGATGGAACCACCGGCAACGTCGAGCTTTAACCTCCATACCAAACGAAATCGCAGGTAGGACGGCCTTCAAAAAATCTCCAATGCAGTATCAGATTCAATAATTGTCGCTGCCGGATAATTTGTCCGAGCGTGCGGTTCTCTACACTTTTCATCGCCGAAAGCCAAGGCATTCGATGTCGGCGAGGAGCCGACTTTCCCCGGCCGCGTCATTGCGCAAGTCGGTTAAGGACCACGCATCGCTTGACGTGACGGAAATCTTTTATCGTTCATTCGGAGTCCGATGTGAGAGACGAACGCGCTCGATCGAGCCAGTATGGAAAGATTGTCTGCAAGCTTCTGCTGATGACCTGGATCTTCACTGCACCTGCAATCGGCCATGCGCAAACTGCAGCGCCCGCCCCCGTGCCGCTTCCGCATGTTGCCGTGCTGGCCACGGGTGGCACCATCGCCGGCACCGGTCTCAGCGAGACGCAAAGCACGGGCTACAAGTCCGGTGTGCTCACGGCGGATGCGCTGCTGAAATCCGTACCTTCGCTCGGAAAAGTGGCGCAGGTTTTCGGAGAGCAGGTGTCGAATGTCGGGAGCGAGAACATCACCAACGAAGTCTTGCTCAAGCTCGCGAAGCGCGTGAACCAGCTTCTTGGACAGCCCGACATCGCAGGTGTCGTCATCACGCACGGCACGGACACGCTCGAGGAAACCGCCTATTTCCTCAACCTCGTCGTGAAAAGCGACAAGCCCGTCGTGATTACCGGTTCGATGCGCCCGTCGACCGCGCTCAGCGCCGACGGCCCCGGCAACATCCTTCAAGCGGTGACGGTCGCGGCGTCGCCGGCGGCGCGCGGACGAGGCGTCATGGTCGTGCTCAACGATCGCATCGGCTCCGCCCGATATACGACGAAGACCAATGCGAACACGCTCGATACATTCAAAAGTCCCGACGACGGCCATCTGGGCACGCTGATCGACAACGTACCGCATTTCGAAACCGCCGTGACCAAACTGCAGACCACGCAGACACCGTTCGACATAGCGAAGCTGGATTCACTTCCCGAGGTCGATATCGTCTACGGGCACCAGAATGATGGCGGTTACCTGTACGACGCAGCGGTCGCGCACGGCGCCCGCGGGATCGTCGTCGCGGGCGTCGGCGCCGGCAGCGAATCCTTGCTTGCGCTTCCGTCCATCAAGAAAGCCGTCGACAAGGGTGTGATCGTCGTCCGGTCATCGAGGACCGGAAGCGGTTACATCCCTGATGATCCGGCGTATATCGGTCTGCTCGGCGACAACCTCAATCCGCAGAAAGCCCGCATCCTCTTGATGCTCGCGCTTACGGTGACGCATAACCCCGAGCAGATTCAACAGATGTTTCAGCGGTTCTAGGCGGCGCCCGAACGCACGACGCCGCTTTGCTGGCCGGACGGCAACAGCCGTCCGGCCTTTGCTTTTCGCGCGCGCCCAAAAGCCTCGGTTTCAGCCCTGATAGAAAGCAGTATCAGAGTTCGTAATACTGTCATGTGACCTGCTGTTTTCCTGAAGTCGTCGCTCTACACTGGTTTTCAACGCGCATCGGCATGGGCGCCATACCAGAGACAGGAGACAGACGTGAGCAAACAGGTACTACTGGAAGACTTGCCGCTTCGCCCATTCCATGTGGGCGTGGCGTTCAGCGGGACGGGCGGCCAATTCAGCGATGGCTTCGTGCTGGGCATCATCGGCATCGCGGTGAGCATGGCAGCCGGTCCGATGCACCTCGATGCGCTTTGGATGGGACTGCTCGGCGCGGCATCGCTCGCAGGGCTTTTCTTCGGCAGCATGTTCGCCGGCCCGATCGCTGACAGGTATGGTCGCCGAACGATATTCGCATGGGACATGCTGCTTTTCGCGCTCGTCTCGGCCGCCCAGTATTTCGTGACGTCGCCCGCGCAATTGCTGGTGTTGCGTCTCGTGCTCGGACTCATCCTCGGCGCCGACTACGTCGTGAGCAAATCGCTCGTGACCGAATATTCGCCACGCCGATACCGTGGCCGGCTGCTCAGCGTGCTCGCAGCCGCCTGGGCGGCGGGTTATGTCGGCGCCTACCTCGCAGGCTTCGCGATGCGCGATACAGGCCCCGATGCGTGGCGAATCATGCTGGCGGCGAGCGGCGTTCCCGCGTTGCTGATTCTCCCGTTCCGCCTGCTCGTGCCCGAATCGCCGATGTGGCTCATGAAACGCGGACGGGGAGACGAAGCCCTTGCCATTGTCCGTCGCAGATTCGGCCCGGAAGTCACGCTTGCGATGACGAAGGCGGCCGTGCCACAGCAAACGACGAGAGCCTGGTCGCAACTGTTCTCGCCGCGCTGGCGCAAGAACACGCTGGTCGGATGCGTGTTCTACACCTGCCAGGTCATTCCTTATTTTGCGTTGGGCACGTTTGCGCCAAAGGTGCTCGAGGCGCTGCACGTCAAGGACAAGTTCGTGGGCGGCCTCGTCTACAACATTCTGCTCCTCGCGGGCGCCGTGATAGGCCTGCTGTTGATCGACCGGATTTCGCGTCGCACGTTCCTGATCGGAACCTTCTATCTTGCGGCGTTAGGCCTCGCGGTGCTGACTTATGCGAACTTCGGTCCCATCGGAACGATGCTCGTCTTCGGTCTCTTCGCATGCATTCTTTCGGCCGCCGCGAACCTCGAGTTCGTCTATCCGCCCGAACTCTTTCCAACACATCTTCGCGCGTCGGGCGTAGGCCTTGCGGTTGCTTCAAGCCGATTCGGTTCGGCCATCAGCACCTTCCTGCTGCCGATCGCCGTGCAGCAGGCCGGCATTCATGCGGCATTGAGCGTGTGCGTCGCGGTACTGGTCTTCGGCGGCGTGTTCTGCCACTTCATGGCGCCTGAAACCGGCAGCGAGCATCTTGCCGACGTGAAGTCCGACGGCGCGCCGGAAGATCTTGCCCATGCCGCGGGACACCATGATGCGACGCTCGCGATATCCGCATCGAATGGACGCACGACGCGTCCTTGACCTTCGGCGTGTCGTCGATGACGGCCGCTACAGGACGCCCACATGAGGACTCGACATGCCGTCTCACAAACCCATTGACATGCACGCGGTGCAGGTCTTCGTCGCCGTCGCGGAAGAGGGAAGCATGTCCGCCGCGGCAGCGCGGATGGGCATATCGCAATCGGGCGTATCCCAGATCATCCGGCAACTGGAAGACGAACTGGGTGTCGTGCTGGTGAATCGGACCACGCGGCCGATGGCGCTGACGCCCTTCGGCATCGCGCTCAGAAATCGCGGTGCGGTACTGAGCGAGGAAATCGCGAATCTCAAGGCGCAAGTCGTCGAAGCGGGGCGCGGGATCAAACCCGACTTGCGCATCGGGCTGGTCGATTCGTTCGCATCTACGTGCGGCTCGGTCTTCACGAAGAAGCTGATCGGCAAGGTGTCGCAGTTGTCGATCCGCACGGGCCTGAGCCCTCAACAAGGCGAGGCGCTGCTGCGCCGGGATCTGGATCTGATCGTCACGAGCGATCCGCTGATCGATGCCAACGATGTCGTGCGATACCGGCTGTTCTCCGAGCGCTATTTCGTGATCACGCCGAAAGGCCTCGGCATCGCCGTGAAGACGCTCGACGACCTGCGCACACTGAGCGACAGCATGCCCATCGTGCGATTCAACCGGACGTCTCAGGTGGGTCTGCAGATCGAGAGATATCTTCGGCGTATCGAGATTCGCGCGCCCGCGCGGCTCGAACTCGACAACGCCGATGCCTTGACCTCGATGGTGGCGGAAGGCATCGGCTGGGCCATTACATCGCCGATGTGCCTGCTTCAGGGCGTGACGCATGCGGGCAACGTTGCTGTTCACGTGGTCGAACAACTGGGCCTGGAGCGCTCGTTATACCTCGTGGCGCGCCGGGACGAATACAACGCTTTCTTCGACGATGCCTGCGATACGGCACGCGAAGTCATCGAAACATCGTTTCTGCCGAGGCTGGCCGCGCTCGGCGGGGACATCGAAAAACTCATTACCGTTGGCGGAAGGAATCTCCATGAATAAGCCTGCTCAAAGCGACGCTCGCATCGAACGCGACTACGTCGGCGAAGTTGCCATTCCCGGCGGCAAACTGTATGGCGTGAACACGGTTCGAGGGGTCGATAACCTCACGGTGTCGCCGTTGAACATCGCCCACTATCCGGCGTTTCGCGACGCGTTTGCACAGGTCAAGTGGGCGGCGGCATTGGCTAATCGCGATAACGAAGTCATCACCGGCGAGCAGTGCGATGCGATCGTCGCGGCGTGCAGGGAAGTGATCGAAGGGAAGCTCGATGCTTCGCTCGTGGTCGATCTGATGGAAGGCTCGGGCGGCACGTCGACCAACATGAACTTCAACGAAGTCATTGCGAACCGGGCTCAGCAAATCCTCGGCCACGCGGCCGGAAACTACGAGGTCATCCACCCGAATGATCACGTCAACCGCTCGCAATCGACCAACGATGCGTATCCCGCCGCATTGAAGATCGCCACATACGCGATGCTCGGTTCGCTCATCGGGGAAGTCACGAAACTCGCAGGCCTGTTCAACGACAAGGCGAGCGAATTTGCCGATATCCTGCACCTGGGCCGCACCTGTCTGCAGGATGCCCAGCCGATGCGGCTCGGCCAGCTCTTCGGAGGCTACGCTTCATTGACGGCTCGCCTGGCCGACGAGCTTGCCGTGGTGCGTGACAAGCTGCGCACGCTGCCGCTCGGCGGCACGGCAATCGGAACCGGCTTCGGCGCGCCGGCGGGTTATCGCGCGGCGGCGTACGCGCATCTTTGCAGCATCACCGGCGTCGCTTATGAAGCGCCGGTCAATCCGTTCGACGCGATGCAGAACATGGACGTGTTCTCGCGCGTCTCGGCGGAATTGCGTACCTGCGCGGCGTCGCTTGCGAAGATCGCATCCGATCTGACCGTGTTGTCATCGGGTCCGGCCGGCGGGCTCGGAGAATTGAAACTGCCGGAAGCGCAGGCGGGTTCGTCGATCATGCCGGGCAAGGTGAATCCGGTCTTGCCGATGGCGATGATCCAGTTGAGCTTTGCGGTTGTCGGCAACGATGTCGCGGTCGCGCAGGCGGTTCAGTACGGCGAACTGGAGATCAATCATTTCGAGCCGGTGGTGGCTTCGCGCGTGTTCGACAGCATCGCCTTGCTCACCAACGGGATTCGACGCTTCGGCGAGAAGTGCGTGCGCGGAATGGAAGCCGACGTCGCGCGCAACGAGCAGCATGTGCTGGAATCCATGGCTGTCGCCACCGCGCTCGTGCCGAAGATTGGCTATGCTCGCGTGAGCAAGCTCGCGCGCCAATCCGTGGCTGAAGGCCGCTCGCTGGTGACGATTCTGGATGAATCGGGACTGCTCTCGAAGGATGACACGATCGCTGCGATCCGAACGGCGTCGTACCCGGTCTTCGATGCCTGACACTGAATGAAAGAGGGGCGACGCTGAAATGGGCGCAGGGTCGGCCCTCTTATGAACGAACATGAACGACACCATGCTGGGAAAAGACGAAGTTCTGAGGCTTCTTGAAGAAATCGGTATTCCGTTCTCGTGCGAGAGACACGACCCGGTACGCAACATGTCCGAGTCCGACATGCTGACGCTGTCCGTGGCGGGCGCCCGCTGCAAGAACCTGCTGCTGCAGGACCGGAAGGGCCACTATTTCCTCGTCGTCACGACGGCCGCGAAGTCGCTCGATCTTGCTGAACTCGCCGCGGCGCTCGGCAGCAAGCGTCTGTCGTTTGCGTCCGCGGACAAGCTCTTCGAGTTGCTGGGTATTCGTCCGGGGTCCTTGAGCCCGCTCGCGCTCGTCAATGACGAAACCGGACGTGTGCGTCTGATCATCGATGTCGAACTGCGCGGCGAGGAGCGTTTTCTGTTTCATCCGCTGGAGAACGATGCGAGCGTATCGCTCTCCGGAACCGGTCTCGACACGTTTTTGCGCCATATCGACCATCCTGCCGACTGGCTGCCCGTCTGCGCGCGGCAAGCGTTTGCCGCGGCCGGCCCGCCGGCAATCAGGCTTGCCTGACGCCGGAGTGGACCGCGGTGTCCTCCGCGTCCTGCATCCCCGGCGCGACTTCCTCCAGCGCCTGCCGTCCGGTTTCGACGCGCAGCAGCCCGATCGCGACACACAGCACGCCGAGCGTCGCGCTGACCATCGCGATCACGCCCGATACGCCGAACGCCTGGTAAAGCGCCAGGGCCAGCGCAGGCGTGCCGATCGACGACATCCGTCCGCACATCCCCGCGACACCGGTGCCGCGCAGCCGCACTTCGGTCGGGAACAGTTCGGGAATGTAGCCGAACAGCCCGAGCGTCGTGATCGTGTAGATCGCGCTGACGAGACAGAAGCCGACCACGATGATCGCGGTGGTATCGCGCAGCGACACATACAGCCAGCCGAGCGCGATGCTGAGAATCGACGCGATCACGATGCCCTTGGCCCGCCCGATCCGATCCGCGATCAGATAGCCGATCAACCCGCCGACCGGCGAGCCGATCGACATCAGGAACACGAACCCGAGCGACTTGACGACGGACAACCCTTCCGTGACGAAGAACGTCGGCAGCCACGCAATGAAGCCGTAGAGCCCGACGTTCACACCGATCGCGGTCAACGCCGCGACGATCGTCCGGCCCCGCATCCCCTTCGAAAACAGCACGCCGAGCGGCACCTTCCCGACATGCAGGTCGGCGGTGCGCCGCACCGGCGGCAGCGTGCCGACCTGCCGGCCGACCTCCTGCTCGATCGCGGCAAGCGTCGCCTCGGCCTCGTCGAGCCGCCCGACCGATTCGAGCCAGCGCGGCGACTCCGGCATCCGTTTGCGCATGAACCAGACGACCAGCGCGCCGACGCCAGCCAGCGCGAACATGTACCGCCAGCCGAGATGAGGAATGATCCAGTACCCCGCGGCCAGCGCCGCGAAGAGCCCGCTGTTGGTGATGATCGCGAGCAGCGACACCCACTTGCCGCGCGTCTCGGGCGGCACGAACTCGGCGAGCGTCCCGGCCGCGACGACCAGTTCCGCGCCCAGCCCGATTCCCATGATGAAACGCAGCACGATCAGCCACGCGATATCGGGCGCGAAACACGCGGCGATCGAAGCCAGCCCGAACACGGCCAGATTGAGCTGATACGAATAGCGCCGCCCGAGCCGATCGCCGACGTAACCCGCGACGAACGCCCCGATCATCATCCCGACGAACGTCGACGACACGAACATCGCGCCATGCCGCAGGTCGGTGAATCCCTCCTTGACCATCGCCGCGACCGAGCCGTTGGCGAGATAGATGTCGAACGCGTCGAGGAACGCGCCGCCGGCGATGAGGCCGAGTATCTTCCAGTGAAACCTTGAAATCGGCAGCCGGTCGAGCCGGCCGGCGGCATTGACGGTGTTCGCCATGATGTCTCCGGTCATGTGGCGCTCTCGCGTCCGTGACCGGACGCGGAGACGCTTCGAAACATGGGTGAGGGGCGCGCTTCGATCAGCGCGGCAAGGCCCGGTCAGACGGCACCGGATGCGTGCAACGTGTGAATCTGTTCGTCGGCATAGCCGAGCTCGCGCAGCACGGCATCGGTATGCTGGCCGAGCGCCGGCACCGGGTCCATGCGCGGATCGTCGCCCGGCGCGACGCCGGGCGGCAGCAGGGCAGGAATCTCGCCGGCGGGCGTGTCGACCCGCGTCCAGCGATGCCGCGCGGCGAGTTGCGCATGCGTCCAGACGCCGTGCATGTCGTTCATCCGCGCGTTCGCGATGCCGGCCTGCTCGAGCCGGTCGATCACGTCGGCGGACGTCAGCGTCGAGAACGCATCGACGATGATGGCCGCGAGTGCGTCGCGATTCGCGACGCGGCGGCTGTTCGACCCGAAGCGCTCGTCGGCCGCCAGTTCGGGCATGCCGATCACGGTCTCGCAAAAGCGCTTCCATTCGCGCTCATTCTGCAGGCCCAGCATCACGGTGTTGCCGTCGCCAGCCCTGAACGGGCCGTACGGAAAGATCGTCGCGTGCGACGCGCCGGCCTGCCGCGGCGGCGACTGGCCGTCGATCGCGTAGTAGAGCGGATAGCTCATCCACTCGACCATGCTTTCGAGCATCGACACGTCGATGTGCCGGCCGCGCCCGGTGCGCCCGCGCTCGATCAGCGCGGCGAGGATGTTCGTATACGCATACATGCCGGCGGCGATATCGGCGATCGAGCAGCCGGCCTTGGCTGGCTCGCCGTTCGATCCGGTAATGCTCAGGAATCCGGATTCACTTTGAATCAGCAGGTCGTACGCCTTCTTGTCGCGGAACGGACCGTCGAGCCCGTAGCCGGAAATGTCGCAGACGATCAGCCGCGGATAGCGCTCGCGCAGCGCATCGTAATCGAGCCCCAGGCGCTGGGTCGCGCCGGGTGCGAGGTTCTGCACGAACACGTCGGCATCCGCGAGCAGCTTGTGCACGACGTCGAGCGCCGCGGGCTGCTTGACGTCGAGCGTGAGGCTTTCCTTCGAGCGGTTGGTCCACACGAAGTGCGACGCGAGCCCCGCCACGCGTTCGTCGTAGCCGCGCGCGAAATCGCCGACGCCCGGCCGTTCGACCTTGATCACGCGCGCGCCGAGATCGGCGAGCTGGCGCGTGCAGAACGGCGCGGCGATCGCATGCTCGAACGTGACGACCTTGATGCCTTCCAGTGGGCGCATGCTCGTCACTCCCGTCAGAACGAACGCGGCAGGCCGAGGATGTGCTCGGCGACGTACGACAGGATCAGGTTCGTCGAGATCGGCGCGACCTGGTACAGGCGCGTTTCACGGAACTTGCGTTCGACGTCGTATTCGCATGCGAAGCCGAAGCCGCCGTGGAACTGCAGGCACGCGTTCGCGGCTTCCCACGACGCATCGGCCGCGAGCAGCTTCGCCATGTTCGCCTGCGCGCCGCACGGCTCGTGCGCGTCGAACCGGCGCGCGGCCTCGAAGCGCATCAGGCTCGCGGCCTCGACGTTGACGAACGAGCGGGCGATCGGAAACTGCACGCCCTGGTTCTGGCCGATCGGGCGGCCGAACACGACGCGATCCTTCACGTACTGCGACACCTTGTCGACGAACCAGTAGCCGTCGCCGATGCATTCGGCCGCGATCAGCGTGCGCTCGGCGTTCAGTCCGTCGAGGATGTACCTGAAGCCTCGGCCTTCCTCGCCGATCAGGTTCTCCGCGGGAATCTCGAGGTTGTCGAAGAACAGCTCGTTCGTTTCGTGGTTCACCATGTTCGGGATCGGGCGCACGGTCATCCCGTTGCCGATCGCGTGATGCAGGTCGACGATGAAGATCGACATTCCTTCCGACTTCTTCTGCACGTCCGACAGCGGCGTGGTGCGCGCGAGCAGGATCATCAGGTCGGAGTGCTGCACGCGCGAGATCCACACCTTCTGGCCGTTGATCACGTAGCGATCGCCCTTGCGTACCGCCGTCGTCTTGATTTTGGTCGTGTCGGTGCCGGTGGTCGGTTCGGTCACGCCCATCGACTGCAGGCGCAACTCGCCGCTCGCGATCTTCGGCAGGTAGCGTTGTTTCTGCTCGGCCGAGCCATGGCGCAGCAGCGTGCCCATGTTGTACATCTGGCCGTGACACGCGCCGGAGTTGCCGCCTGCACGGTTGATTTCCTCCATGATCACCGACGCCTCGGTCAAGCCGAGTCCCGAGCCGCCGTATTCCTGCGGAATCAGCGCGGCGAGCCAGCCGGCTTTCGTCAGCGCGTCGACGAACGCTTCGGGATAGCCGCGTTCCTCGTCGATCTTGCGGAAATACTCGGCGGAAAATTCGCCGCACAGGTCGCGAACGGCTTCGCGAATGTCTTGGTACGCGTCGGTCGGATTCATGTTTCGTATCGGGGAATGCTCGAAATGAGTCAGGCGAGGGTCGCGGTTGCGGACATGGTCAGCCAGCCGTCGTGATCTTTTGCCCAGAGCTCGATGGTCTTGCCGTCGTCGGCGAGGCGGCCGCACACGCTGAAGGTGTTGCCGAGGAAGGTCGGCCGTACCGCGCGATACGCGTATTCGACGATCGTCGCGCCGGGCAGCGAGCGCGTCACGAGGTCGAGCAGCAGCGTCGAGATCAGCGGGCCGTGCACGACGAGGTCCGGATAGCCTTCGACGTCGCGCACGTAGGTGCGGTCGTAGTGAATGCGATGGCCGTTGAAGGTCAGCGCGGAATAGCGGAACAGCATGACTTCGTCCGGCGTGATGTCGCGCTGCCATTGCGCGGCGTCGGGCGCGGCCTTCGGCGGGGGCGTGGCGGCGCCGGGCGCGGCCGCGCCGCGATAGACGATGTCGTGTTCCTCGCGGATCGCGACTTCACCCGCGGATTCGATCACGTGCTCGACGGTCACGAAGCCGAGCGTGCCGGTGCGGCCTTCCTTGCGTTCGACGGACAGGATGCGCGA
Source organism: Burkholderia sp. Bp8986 (assembly GCF_003854225.1). Lineage (NCBI taxonomy): Bacteria > Pseudomonadati > Pseudomonadota > Betaproteobacteria > Burkholderiales > Burkholderiaceae > Burkholderia > Burkholderia sp. Bp8986. Next base: position 29,072 of record NZ_QTQM01000008.1, read on the forward strand.
CGCGCGCGTCGCGATCGCGCCGATCGTCAGCGGGCGTTCGAACGTCAGCCGGCCGCCGGCCCACATGCGCCGCGGCAGCCCGAGATCCGGCAGGAAGCCGCCCTTGCGCGGATGGCCGTCCGGGCCGAGCTCGGCCTGCTGCGCGATCGACCAGAAATACAGCCAGTGCCAGGCGGGCAGCAACGCGTCGCCCACGGCGGGAACGACCGGATGGTCGAGCGTGGCCGCGAAGGCGATCGCACGTTCGGCGCTGATCAGGTCGGTCGCGACCTGTTGGACATCGTCGCTGGCATGCGACCGGGGAGCGTTCACTGTCACCTCCATCGCCGGGCGGGCCGGCTGTTCTGACTTGGCATGAAGTGACTTTAGGTGAAGCGCAGGCGCGGCGGAAATACCGTTTGGATGTGCCGGTCATAGGGGTATCCTATGGCTTTCGCATCGAACGAACCGCCATGGACATCCGCCAGCTCCGTTACTTCGTCAGCATCGTGGAATACGGGAGCCTCGGGAAGGCGGCCGAAAAGCTGTTCGTCGCGCAGCCGTCGCTGAGCCAGCAGATCGCGAAGCTCGAGGGCGACATCGGCGTCACGCTGCTGGTACGCAGCCCGCAGGGCGTGAAGCCGACCGCGGCCGGGCAGGCGCTGTACCGCCATGCGCGGCTCGTGCTCCGGCAGATGGAGCAGCTGCGCCAGGAAGTGCGGGAAGGCGCGGGCAGCGAGTCGGGCACGGTCGCGGTGGGTTTCCCGACCACGATGACGTCGATCCTCGCGGTGCCGCTGTTCGAGCGCGTGAGAGCGCGTTATCCGGGCATCCGGCTGCAGTACCTCGAGAGCATGAGCGGCTTCATCAACGAGCTGCTGGCGAACGGGCGGCTCGACCTCGCGATCCTGTTCCGCGAATCCAACACGACCGGCATCACCGCGATGCCGCTGTTCGACGAGGTGCTGTATCTGCTCGGCGAGCCGGGCGGCGCGGTGCCGTCGCGCGCGCGAACCTGCCCGCTCGCGTCGCTCGCCGGCGTGCCGCTCGTCGCGCCGGGCGTGCAGAACGGGCTGCGCCTGCTGCTCGAACGCACGTTCGCGCGCGAGGAGGTGCCGCTCAACATCATCGCGGATATCGACTCGCTGCCGACCATGATCTCGCTCGCGCAGTCGGGCCTCGCGTGCACGATCCTGCCGGCGTCCGCGCTGGCGTCGCGCGAGCCGTCCAGCCGGCCGAAGATGCGCCGGATCGTCGAGCCGGAGATCCGCCGGCCCGCGAGCCTGTGCTGGTCGAACACGTCTCCCGTCAATTCCGCCGCGCTCGCCGTGCGGCAGACGATCGTCGAGCTGATCGGCGAACTGGCCGCAAGCGGCGCGTGGACGGGTATCACGCTGCGCGAGGGCGAATCCGCGCCGTCGTGACGGGCGGGACGGGCGTGACGGGCGTGACGGGCGTGATGCGCGTGATGAGCGTGATGAGCGTGACGAGCGTGACGAGCGTGACGAGCGGGATGAGCGGGATGAGCGGGATGAGCGGGATGAGCGGGATGCGCGGGATGCGCGGGATGCGCGTGACGCGCGTGACGCGCGGGCTCAGCCCGCGAGCCGGTGCGCGGACGGCCCATCGCCGCGCACGCCCCCCGCGCGCGACCGCCTCGACCGCCGCTCGCGAAGTCCCTGCGCGTGCCGCGTGAACGATACGCATTCTCCAATGCCGCGCCCGGCCATTTGTTCGTGATGCTGATTGCGGACGATTCGATGAAGGTGCGTGACATGACACATTCGCCATTGCGCCCGGGCATGCCCGGGTCGCTCGATCCGCCCGCGCACCGACGGCCGGGCGGTCGCGCGCAAACATCGGCCGTCCTCAGGTTGTACGAATCTCCATATTGAAACTACACTGGTTATCGGCCGGCGCCGTGACACGCGGCTCTCCATTCAACACGCATCACAGTACTAATTAAACGCGTGCCAACAATCGCCATCGAGGATGGTTGTCTTGTTCCTCAACATCCAGCGGGGGGGAAGTGGCGATGAACATCGGGGCTGCGCATCATCCGTCAACGGTTCGCTAGCCGGGCGGCGCGCGCATGAGCACGACCGGAGGCATTGGCGCGACGTCACTCGGGCTGCACGGCTCGAGCCCGGCGATGACCGACCTGCGCCGCTATCTGGCGAAGGTCGCGCGCACCGATACGACGGTGCTCGTGACCGGCGAAACCGGCACCGGCAAGGAGCGCGTCGCCAGCGCCGTCCATCGCCTCAGCACCCGGACCGACAAGCCGTTCATCGCGGTGAACTGCGCCGCCGTGCCCGACAGCCTGTTCGAGTCCGAGATGTTCGGCCACGAGCGCGGCGCGTTCACCAGCGCCCAGCACGCGTTTCCCGGCCGCTTCGTCGAGGCCGACGGCGGCACGCTGTTCCTCGATGAAGTCAGCGAGATGCCGCTCGCCGTCCAGGCGAAGCTGCTGCGCCTGCTCGAGGACCGCACGGTGATGCCGGTCGGCTCGCAGCGCCGGCGCCCGGTCGACGTCCGGATCGTGGCGGCGAGCAACGAACGCCTGGAGGACCTGGTCGCGGAACGCCGTTTCCGTGCCGACCTGTTCTATCGCCTGAACGTCGCGCGCATCGAGATACCGCCGCTGCGCGAACGGCCGGAGGACATCGCGCCGATCGTCGATCACTTCGTCGCCGAACACAACCTGCAGCGGGCGATGCGGGTGGGGCGGCCCGATCCCGCCCTGCTCGAGTGCATGCGGCATTACCGGTGGCCGGGCAACGTGCGTGAGTTGCGCAACCTGGTCGAGGCGTTGTTCATCGATGCACCCGAAGGGCGCCCGTTCGGGCTGGGCGACCTGCCGCCGGCGTTTCGCCGGCTGTTCCTGCAGGACTTTTCGGCCGGCGAGCATGAGCGCGAGCGGCTCGTCTCGGTACTGCGCCAGACCAACTGGAACAAGATGGAAGCCGCGCGCCAGATGAACTGGTCGCGCATGACGCTCTACCGCAAGCTGGCCAAGTACAACCTGGACGCCGGCAACACTGCATCGGTGTGACAGCCGGGCTGTCACATGGTACAGCCCGGCAGCGTTCCCGAATCCCGCTCCGGCCGGGAAATTCCACGGCAAATCATGCGCTTGCGCCGGCGCACCCGCGTTGGCCCGCTCCTTGCGAAGCAGAACGGACAGACCGCCCGTCGCCATGCAAGGAGGCCGTCGTGCACGTCATCGAGCCAAGCCAGGACGCCCCGCCGGAGCCGGCCCAGCCGGCCGGCCAGCCACGGCCGCTGCTCGCCAGTTATGCGAACTATTTCGAGGTCGGGCACAACGCGTTCGAGTTCCTGATCGATGCCGGGCAGGTCGAGCCGCAGTCCGGCAACGTCCAGTTGATGAGCCGCGTCGCGATCAGCCCGGTGCACGCGAAGCTGCTCGCCCAACTGCTGGCGCGCGCGATCGCCCAGTTCGAAGCGACGCATCACGAAATCCCCGACATCGGCGACCCGGAACCGGATCTGGCGATGCTTTCCCCGCAGGAATTCGAACGGCGCGCGATCGATGCGCGCAGCAAGCCGATGCTCGGCGGCCGTCACGACGAGCCCGATCAAAACCAGAGCTGAGGACACGACATGGCAGCGCAACTCCATCCCAACCGCATGGTCCTGACCGACCGTTTCCCGATGCTGGGCTTCACGATTCGCGTCGGCCACGCGCCGTGCGTCGCGGAACTGGTGATCGCCACCGATCCCGCGCTGTTCACGCGCAAGGACGGGCGCACGTCGTCGACGTTCTATACCAGCCGCGAGGACGGCCTGCTGGCGATCCCGCGCGGCGAAGCGGTGTTCATGGTGCCGCCTGCCGTGCTGGCGCGCTTCGCGGGCGCGAGCCGGCTGTGGTTCGGCCTCGCCACCGCGGCGTCGCCCGCTGCCGATGCGTGGACGGTCGATGTCCTGCCGAATGCCGACAGTCCGTACGTGTCGCTGTCGGGGCTCAGCGACCGGGGATTGCGCCGGGTTCGCGTGTTCCCGACGCGCGGCACCGCCGCCGTCCGGAGTCCGCTGTTGAACTGGGCGGGCGACGCCACGCGGCCGGGCGCGACCGCCGTGCCGGCGCCGAGCGCACCGGGCGCCGCTCCCACCGCGGCGCAGCCGGCCGTCGAGCCCGTTGCGCCGCACCACGACGTTCATTACGACGACGGCTTCGGTCCGCTTCCGCCGCTCAATGCCGCAACGCCGGGCGCCGCGACGCCCGCCGCGCCGGCCCCGGCGTCGACCCCGGGCGCGCGCCCGGCATCCGCCGTCGCATCGGCACCCGCCATCGCACCGGCACCCACCATCGCATCAGCACCCGCCATCGCATCAGCACCCGCCATCGCACCGGCACCCGTGTCGCAGGGGATGAGCGACGATGCCGGGTTCCGCCTCGCGGGCGAACGCCGCGGCTTCACCTGGCCGCGGCCGCGCAAGCTCTCGACCGTCGAGCGGGCCGCGCTGCGCGCGATTCTGAGCGCGAATCCGGCCACCGCGTCGCTGATGCTGCTGCTGCCGGTCGCGATGCGCAACGGCCTGTCGGTCTCGATCGGCGCGGGTGCGGGCGCCGGCCTGGAATCCGGGGGCGCGGGCGCGGTCGGCCTCATCTTCGACGCCAATGGCGACGACATCGGCGTCTTCGTGTCGGGCGAGCTCGACTTCGGCTACATCGTGTCGGCGAGCCTCACCGGCCAGATCAGCCTGCTGCGCGGCCATATCGACGATTTCTCGGGCACCGGCACGACAGTCGGCGTGATGGTCGGCGAAGCCCCGGCCGGCGGCATCTCGGCGCTGTTCGACGCCCGCGGCGAATTCGTCGGCGTCACGCTGTCGGCCGGCGTCAGCGTCGGCAGCCCGGTGAGCGTGTTCGTCGGCGTCTCGCGCGCCGCGGCGGGCACGATCGCCACCTCGTCGTCGTCGCTCGGGTGGTCGCGCGGCCTGAGCGCCGACCCGGAGGCCTACGGCATCGATACGCCGCCGTACAGCGACGACGATGCGGCCGCCGAGCCTTCCGCGACGGCCAGTGCGCTGGCGCTGGGCGCGCGCGAGAACAGTCTCGTCACGCGTACCGCGGCCAGCCCGAATTTCGACGAGGGGCGCGGCAGCAAGACGATCGACCGCATCATCATCCACATCGCCGACGTACCGACCGTCCAGCAGGTGGTGAATACCTTCACCAATGCGTCGTCGAAGGTGAGTTCGCATTACCTGGTCGGGCAGGAGGGCGAAGTCGTCCAGTTCGTCTCCGAGGCCGACACGGCGTGGCACTGCAAGGGCTCGAACCAGCGCAGCATCGGCATCGAACACATCGCGGTGAAGCGCGGCGGCGCCGACTACCCGCGTCGCAACGGCACCGTCCAGCATTTCGATGCGCTGGCGCCGACCCAGCTCCAGTACGAAACCTCGGCGGCGCTGGTCGCGTCGCTGTGCGACAAGTATCAGCTGCCGATCAATCGCACGACGATCATGGGCCATCGCGAGGCCGACACCTCGACCGGCCATACCGCGTGCCCCGACGGCAACTGGGACTGGGACTACTTCATGCGGCTGGTCACCAGCCGCACCTGCCAGCCGCAGGCGGCCGGCCAGGCGCTGGGCCTCGCCGCGCGCGGCCTCGGCGACGACATTCCGCTCGATCCCGGCGTCGGCGGCCTGTCGATCGGCACCGACGCGCTGGAGATCGGCGACATCATTCTCAGCACCACCGGCAATCCGGGCTCCGGCGTCATTCGTGCGGGCTCGGGTGCGGAGGTCAGTCACGCGATGCTCTATGTCGGCCAGGGCGGGCAGGTGATCGAGGCGATTCCCGGCGGGGTCCAGTTGCGCCCGCTCGCGGACGCGCTGGCCGACGCGCGCCTCGCGGTCGCGTTCCGGGTGCCGGGCCTGACCGATACGCAGCGGCAGCAGGTTGCCGATGCCGCCGCGCGCTACCTCGATCGCGGTTTCAACTACGTCGGGCTGGTCCGCTGCGGCAGCTACCTGATCGACCGCCACGCGTGCGACCTGCTGTCGGGCGACGCGGCGGAGCGCTGCCGCCGCTTCGTCGGCCGCATCGAGCTCGGCGAAGGCGCCGACACCGACAACTTCTTCTGCTCGCAGCTGGTCGCCCAATCCTTCCAGGACGCGGGCAGGCCGATCGTCAGCGTGCCGCCGCACTGGGTGCCGCCGGGCGATCTCGCCAGCCTGTCGACCGGCACGATGGCCCCCGGAACGCTCGCGTATGTCGGCCATCTGAAGGCGCCGATCCCGAGCCGCGGCTTCTTCGGCACGAGCCAGGCGCTGTCGGTCGCCGCGGGCGCCGCGCGCACGCTGGGCGCCGACGACTGGTCGGTGAACTGGGACGAGGTGCAACTGACCCCGCAGCCCACCGACATGGGCTGCTGGGCGACGGCCGCGTCGATGGTGATCGGCTGGCGCGACAACCAGAGCGTCGATCCGACGCTGCTCGCGCGCTGCATCAGCCTCGAGCGCCAGATGCGCGATGGCCTGGCGCCGGCCGAGGTGGCGGGGTTCGCCGGGGTGTCGACGCTCACGGTCGAACCCAATGCGTGCTTCGCGCCCGAGGGCTTTCGGCGGCTGCTGGAGGCGAACGGACCGATCTGGGTTGCCGAAGTCGTGCGCGCGCCGGTCAACTTCTTCCATGCGGTGGTGGTGACGGGCATGTATCGCAGCGGCGACGCGTATTTCGTGCGGATCACCGATCCGCTGGACCGCGTGGTCGGCACGCCGGGCCATCCCGGCGCGCGGACCGTGCCGCCGACCCACTCGACCGGCAGCCGCTACATCATGACCTACGAGGATTTCGTGTCGGAATACGAGGCGGCGGCCGGCATCGGCGTGATCCAGCTGATGCATTCGGGCGGCACGTTCGGCCACACGATCAATCGCGGCAGCGCGGCGGGCGCGGGCTATGCGCTCGGCGTCGAGCCGCCGGCCGCGGGCGGCGAGTTCGGCTTCGGCGTGAGCCTGACCCGGCGCACCGAGAGCCGCGACGGGCGCAGCTACGATCTCGCGCAGCTGACCGGGCTGGTCCAGCCCGCCAACGCGCTGGCGGGCGGCGCGGGGCAGCCGCGCATGGCCGGCCAGCGCATCACCCTCGACGACTGGCCGTACATCGACGGGCCGGGCGGCCGCACGTCGGCCCCGGTGTCGATCGACTGGGCGTGGCAGGGCGGCGCGGTCGGCGACGTGACGATTGCCGCGGACCACGGCCAGATGCTCGACGGCTGGAGCGCGTTCGTGCGCGCGGATATCGGCCGCGGTTCCGGCACCCCCGAACGGGCGAGCGTCAGGCTGCGCATCACCACCACGTTCCGGCATGCCGGCGAGGAGGACCAGGTCGGCGTGACGGAGGTGACGCTGAACGGCGACGGCCGCTTCCAGACCGTGCACGGCGCCGACGGCGCGCCGCCGCTTCCGGCAAGCGGCACGCAGCCGGCACCGCACGAACTGCAACCCGCCTGACCCCGAGGGACACGCGCGATGGCCCGCCACATTCCCCCTCCGCCACCACGCGGCGCGATCGCGCCCGCGGTGGCCCTTGCTCGCGACGCGTTCGGCCGCGAGATCGTCGACGGGTCCGGATCGGGCGACCCGGGCAGGCAGGACGGCGCATTGCCGCAAGCAATGCCGGCCGGCGGCACGGCGCCCGCGGCCCCGGGCGGGTCGGCGCCCGCCAAGGAGAAGGCGACGGACGCCATCGGCCGGCGTGCGGCGGCGCTGGCCGATGCGATCGACTTTCCGACCTTCGTCGCGAGCCTCGTGCATGGCACGTACGACGCGATCGTCGACAGCTCGATCAAGCAGGTCGAGAGTTTCGCCGACCTGGTCGGCGCGGTGGCCAAGCCGCTGGACCAGTTCACGCAGGAGAACGTGACCGACGGGCAGGCGCGCGCATGGCTGGTCGAGCAGTATCCGCACGACGTGACGCTGACGCAGGACGGCGGCGATTACCGCCTCGCGCCGGTGGCCCGGCCCGGCGACGACGATGCGGCTCCCGCGCCCGCATGGCTCGCCGATTTCGGTGCGGCCGACAGCGCGTTCGATACCCAGACGCTCGAATCGGTGGTGCTGCCCCGCGCCCGCGAGCGCGTCGCGCAGCATCGGTTGTCGACGCTGTCGACGATGGTGCTGCTGGGCATGCAGCGGGTCGTGGTCAAGGACGGGACGATCGCGGCGAGCCTCAATTTCCAGGCCAAGGCGCGCGATCGCGCCGCCGTGCAGTATGCGACGTCGAACGACCCGTCGTCGGGGCAGACGACCTGGGGCGGACGGGGAACGTCGGGCGATGTCGTCACCACGGTCTCGACCGTCGCGGTCAATGCGCAAACCGACACCGATCTCAAGGCGACGCTGACCGGGAAGGTGAGCATCAATTTCGCATCGGAGACGCTGCCGCTCGACCGTTTCGTCGACGAGGCGTCGCGCAATCTGCTGGAGCGGCACAGCCGGCCGGCGGCGCGGATCGCGCCGCCGGCGGCGACGGCCGCCCAGCCTGCGGCGCCGCTCGCGGCGCCCGTTCCCGCCGCGACGCAGGCGCCCGCCGCCGCGCCTGCGCTGCCGGCCGCGTCCGCCGCCCCGTCGGCCTCATCGGCTTCGTCGGCGCCGGCGGCACCCGCACCCGCACCCGCACCCGCACCCGCACCCGCACGAGGAGAACCCACATGATCGCGCCGCGGCCGCTGGGCGAGACGCTGGGCGCGTTCGCCGACGTTGCCGGACAGCTGGCCGCGGGCGCGGCGCAAGGGCTGCGGGTGCGCTCGATGGCGATGGAACTGCCGCTCGACCTGCGCATTGCATGGGGCGCCGACGGCATCGAGCTGGTCGGCGACCTGCCGCAGTTCCTGACCCGCACGGCCTTCGATGCGGAGCCGGCGCGGCTCGCGATCGTCCTCGAAGCCGTGCCGGTCGACGGAGCGGTGCGATGAACAGCAACGCCAGCCTGCGCCTCGAGGATTTCATCCAGGCCGTGCAGAGCCAGCTCGACAACGCGCAGGCGGCGATGGCGATCAAGGCGCGCAACCTCAACCTGCCGCTGACCTTCGCGATCAAGGACGTCAACCTCGATCTGCGCGCCCATGTCGAATTCGTCGAAAGCGAGGTGTGGATTCGTCCCGCCGGCCCGGGCGACACCGACAGCAGCACCTTCCATCTCGTCTTCACGACCATCACGCGGCCGGCGATCGAGGAAAACGCGATCGCGCTGTCCGAGGACAGCAAGGACCAGCCGCTCGACGCGCTGGGCGACGAGTTCTCGGCCGAGGACCGCAAGCGGCTGGAATGGGCCGGCGTGCGCACGGTCCGGCAATTTCGGCAGGCCGAGCAGCGCGACATGGTGCATGCGATCGGCCGCGTCACCAACCTGTCCGTGGACCGGCTGCGCCGGGCGCTCGACCGGGCGTCCGCGCCGAGCGTCGAGCGGATCGAACCGGTGGCGCCCGCCACCGACGCGCAGCCCGATGCGGCGCCGCTGCTGCGCGTGATCGGGCGCAATCTCGTCAACGGCACGCACGCGCCGCTGGTGCGGATCGGCAATCGCCCGGTCGCCGTGCTGCAATCGGCGGACGACGAGCTGCTGCTCGCACCGGGCCGCGACCAGTGGGCCGGCGAACTCGCCGTCTCGCCGACGAGCCGCCACGCCGCCGCGCTGGCGTTCGACCTGAGCGCATTCGCGCCGCCGCCGGCGCCCGCGGCCAGGCCCATGACCCTGGCCGCCGTGCCCGGCCAGGAGGAGGCGCGGCCATGACGATCCATGCACTCGGCACGCCGTGGGCATCGCCCGGCGAGCGTCAGTTCAGCCTGCCGACCAGCCTGCTCGTCAAGCTGGCGCTCGGCGAAGCGCCCGAGCACGTGCCGTCGATCCGCGACGTGACGCGCGGCGCGCTGGCCGCCGCGCAATGCATCGACGGCGGCCCGGTCGACCGCATCCTGGTTGCATTCGCCGGCCGCTTTCTCGCGGTGCGCCCGTTCAGCGCGGCGGCCGGGCGCTGGGTGCCCGGGCACGCGCACCTCGGCTACGACGCGATCGAACAGACGACCGGCATGGCCCGCACGCTGCTGTTGCGCGTGCCGGCGGGCACGCCGATCGGCGCGCTGTGCGACTCGCTCGCCCAGCTCGCGACCGTGGAAAGCGTGACGCCCAACTACGTGGCGACGGTCCCGATGGACGCACCCGGCCGCCTCGCACCGGTGCCGCCGGCCGCGCGGGTCGCGCAGGATGCGCGCGCGCTGGTGCGCATGGCCGATGCGCACGCGATCGAGCCGGGCGACAGCGGCGTCACGGTCGGTCTGATCGACAGCGGCATCGCGCGCCAGCATCCCGAATTCGCGCATGCCTTCCGCGCGGGCGCCGATACGGTGCGGCTCGAGCCCGGCGACTTGTCGCCCGGCGTGCAGCTGCTGAGCGGTCACGGCCATCGCGGCGATTTTCCCGAGGACCGCTTCGTCGGTCACGGCATGGGCTGCGCGGGCATCATCGCCGCCGAAGGCGTGGCGATGCCGCGCGGGCTCGGCGGCGACTGCCGCATCCTGCCGATGCGCGCGCTGGCGGCCGCCCGCCTGCCGGGCAAGGCGCATGCGATCGGGCTCGGCGCGATCGCCGACCTCGATCGCGCGCTCAAGCTCGCGGTCGACCTCGGCGCGAAGGTGATCAACATGAGCTTCGGCACCGACGACGCGACGATCGCCGCCAACCGCCCGAAACCGCATGCCGACACGGTCGCGTATGCCGCTGCGCGCGGCTGCATCCTCGTGGCCGCGAGCGGCAACAACGGCGCCGTGACCCGCTACTGGCCCGCCGCCTATCCGCAGGTGATCGCGGTCGGCGCCGTCGGCGACGACGGCCGGCCGACCCCGTTCTCGACGCGCGGCCCGCACGTCGCGCTGTGCGCCCCGGGCGAACGGGTGTTGACGAGCGCGATCGAGGCCTATCAGCTCGCGACCGGCACCAGTTTCGCCGCGCCGTTCGTCGCGGGCGCCGCGGCGCTGCTCGTCGCGTACGCGCAGCGCCGCGCCTATCCGCTCGACGGCGCGACGGTACGCGAGCTGGTCGTCGCCACCGCGCGCCCGTTCGCGCCCGGCGCGGCAGACGGCTGCGGCGCCGGCATTCTCGACGCGGCGGCGGCGCTGCAGGCGCTGTCCGGCCGCATCGACGCGTACGAAGCGGCGGGCGACGACGGTTGCACGGGCAAGGACGGCCGTGCCGACGACGGCTGACTGGCGCACGGGATCCCGCTCACTCCCCCGAACCGACCGGATTTCAAGGAGAAGTTAAATGTTTCATGTCAACAATCAAGTCCGCTTCCTCGACCTCGTCGACCTCGAGACCCGGGCACGCGACGGGCTGGTCGATATCGTCAACCGGCTCGAGTCGCTGAAGCGGCCGCCGGTCGCCGCCGAGCGGGAGCAGCTCGCGCTGTGCAAGGCCATCCTCGCGGTCGTCTACGACACGAAGCCGTCCGACGGCGTGCCGCAGGTGTGCGATCCGCTGTTCGTCGCCACCCGCGAACTGCTCGCCAGCAAGTCGCTGGTGAATCCGCCGTTGCTGTCCGAGGTCAACGGCCAGCTCGTGTTCGACGCGGGCGACGTGAGCGGCGCCAACGGTGCCAATGCCGCCAATGGCGCGAACGGCTCGGACCCGGAGGCCGTGTCGATCACGCTCGTCGCGCTGGTGCTGGGCATCCTCGCGGTGGACGGGGCCACGCCGCCGCCCGTGAAGGTCGACGGCGGCAAGACCGTGCCGGACGGCGACAACGTGCTGATGAACGCCTTTACCCGCCAGTTCTTCGCGGCGGTGGGCGAAGCCAATTCGTACGGTGGGCTCGCGCAGCGGGTGCTGGCGCTGCTGTGCATCGAGGGCGATCCCGACGGCCGCGGCGGCGAGCAGCCGGGCGTGGTCACCACCGAATTCGCGCGCGTGATGCGCGGCCTGCAGGCCCGCAAGATCCAGGCCGACGAGCCGCAATTGCGCCGCCGCATCAACGAGGAGCTGAACACCGTCCAGAACATCGGCGGCGAGGACGCGATCGCCGATCTCGGCATCGACCTGCCGAACCTCGAGGATCTGGAAGACGCGAACATCGTCGCCGACAACGTGCGCGTGATGGGCCCGATGATCGTCGCCGCGATGTTCGACGAACTCAAGGTGTTCCAGGTGGTCGACCGCATCGTCGAGCAGTTCCAGCACGGCACGCTGCCGATCGGCCCGGGCAATGCCGGCAAGCTGCTCTATCGCTACTGGCGCGAAACGCCGAACCGCATCTCCGAGCAGGAGCGCAAGAACTTCGCGGCCATCACGCTCGGCGTGCCGGGCGGCGATCCGAACACGGCCGGCAATCGCGAGTTCAACGACCTGTGGATCCGCTTCGTGTCGTCGGTGTCGTCGTTCGTGCGCCAGACCGAAGTCGACTCGCTGCTGCGCGCGAGCGTGCCGAACCCGATCAACCACCAGCAGGTGCGCAAGGCCGCCCGCGATCTCGCCGGCAACCTGTCGCTGCACGGCTACGGCATGGCGCATTACGCCGCGCGCGAGATCCAGTCGCAGGTCAAGTTCATGATCGACCTGCTGCAGGACCCCGAGATCCGCGGCTGCTACGGCGCGAAGGACATGTGGCAGGTGATCGACCAGGTCGCGACCTACGACCTGGGCGGCGCGCGCACCAGCTCGCGCTATCGCACGCTCGCGACCTGCGGCACGATCATCACCGCGTGGCTGGCCAACAACGTCGATCGCGTCAACAAGGCGACCGGCCCGCTGCTCAGCATCGACCAGATCGCCAATCCGGACGTCTCGTCGAACCACAAGTCGACCGTCGACCCGACGGACTACGACCTGGTCAATGCGTGCGAGCTGTGGCTGGCCGATACCGCGACCACCGATACGCAGATCGAGCAGTTCTCGCAGCCGCGCGAGGCGCCGCAGATGACCTCGAAGCCGGTGCCGATCCCGGCGATGGCGCGCGAGATGCTGGATGGCGTCGGCGACATCGGCGCCGGCATCGGCCTCGGCGCGGGCGTGCCGGTGAAGGCGGGCTACGGTGTCGGCACGCACAACGGCGCGAGCTACTACTCGAACCGTCCGCACTGAAGCGGCGTCGCGTGCGCTGCGCCATTTTCGAACCCTGCCGGAGCCGAGCCATGCCCCTGACCTCAATCCGCGAACCGGTCGTCGCCCGGGTCGAACGCCGCCTGAAAAGCGCCGCGCGCAGCCTCGGCACCGCCGATCCATTCGCGCCGTCGCGCGACCTGTTCCTGCGCACCTTCGGCGACGGCGCCGACGATCTGCGGTTCCGCGACAACGCGCTGATGCCGATGGCGGTGCCGTTCGAGCCCAGCTTCTCGGAAAGCCAGCCGGGCAAGCTGCGGTTCACGATCGAGCCGTTGCCGCCGGAGGCGTCGGCGATCGACCGGCGCGACGAGTCGACCCGCGAAATGCGCAAGCTGATCCGCGACTTCATCGGCCGCGAGGCGCTGCACTGGTTCGACCAGGCGAGCGAGCCGTTCCGGGGCTTCGCGCGGCCGGGCGGCAACCTCGACTACGGCGCGTTCTTCGGCTCCAGCTACGACCGCGACGGGCTCTATGCGTCCAAGGTGTACTACGAGCTGCCCGGCGACGCCGGCACGATCGAGAACCTGCCCCGCGACCTGGCCGGCATCGTCCAGGCCGCGCTGCAGATGGTGCCGGGGCTCAAGCCGCTCTTCACCACGATGGCGGCCCAGCGCGATCTCGGCGGCCAGCGGCTCACGTTCGCGTGCACCCGCGCGCTGCGGCTCGCCGATCTGCAGCCGGTCATGGATGCGCTCGGCATCGGCCATCGGCTGCCCGGCATCATGCAGCTCCTGGGGCTGGTGCTCGGCGGGCGCTTCGACCTGCCGCCGCACGGCGCGCTGCTCGCGTTCGGGCTCGGCCCGGACGGGCCGGATTTCGAGCTCTACGTGCTGCTGTCGGCGATCCCCGACGTGCCGCCCGCGTTCCTCAGCCTGCTGACGATGGGGCTCGCCGAGCGTCCGCGCGGATTGCAGGCGCTCGAGCGCTGGATGGGCGCGTTCACGCCGGAGGACGCGCACTGGCCGGGCCGCTTCTCGATCATCAGCCTGCGCACGGACGCGGCCTGCCCGGCACGCGTGAGTCTCTACCTGCGCCCCATCGAGTTCGAACTGCCTGTGGACGCGCCCGCCCAGGCCAACTGAATCCGAATCGCTTCGTCACGCGTTTCCCGCGAGGTCGCCATGTTCCCGCAAGCTGCCCGTTCCACGCCGATCGCGCCGCCGCCGCCGCGCGCCGCGGCGGCCGCTCCGCGGCACACGCCGCCGGTGCCCGCCGACGAAGTGCGCCACGGCGTCGCGCAGATGTTGACCCGGTCGCAGGCGTTCAACGCGATGCCCGACGCCGATCGCCGCGACATCGCGCGCAACACCGCGTTGATCGCCGATTACCTCGCGCGGCCCGAAGGGTTCGCCGGCCACGAGATTCCGGGCGGGGTGGGCACCGCGCCGGCGCGCGCGCTCGACGACAACACGGATCATTCCGCGCACGAGGCGGATTTCTCGACGCACAACCAGGCCGTCGACAGCATCGGCAAGTCCAAGTTCACCGCGGCGGCCGCGCACGAGGGCGCGGCGGTCGCGGGCGAGCTGCTGAACCAGGTCAAGTTCCCGACCTTCGTCGCGAGCCTGATCAGCGGCGTGTTCCAGTCGATCACGCACAGCTCGATCGAGCAGATGAAGGCGTATCAGGAAATGATCGCGCAGGTGGCGAAATCGCTCGGCCAGTTCGCCGACGAACATGTGACGGAGAACCAGGCGCGCGATCATATGGTCGGCCAGTTTCCCGACCTGTTCGAGATCGGCATGGACGACAGCGGCGACACGCCGAGCCCGCGCGTGCAGGTGCGCGACGGGGTCGACCCGGACGAAGCGTCGAAGACCGTGCGCGCGCGCCTGCAGATGGGCGACGGCGATACCTTCGACCTGTCGGACGAGGCCTCCGAGCTGGCGATCGTCAACCGCTTCAAGATGCAGCTCGCCAAGCAGCGCCAGCAGATGCTGGCGTCGATCGTGCTGATGGGCATCAACCGCATCGTCGTCACCGACGGCAAGATCTCCGCGAAGATCATCTACGACGTGCGCGCGCAGGACACGCTTTCAAAGCAACGCAGCGCCACCGCGGTCGACCTCGCCCGCGACAAGGACGGCAACGTCCAGTCGACCTACGCCGGCAAGGGCACCTACGATCGCGGCGGCAAGTACGACTCCAGCAACGACAAGGACAACGGCCGCCAGTACAGCGCCGACTACTACGCGAAGGGCGACTACGAATACGAGAACAAGCCGATCATCACCGCGTCGACGGCCGCGTCGGAAACCAGCAACGCGGCGATGCAGACCAAGATCCAGCTGTCCGGCGCGGTCGACGTCAATTTCAAGAGCGACTACCTGCCGCTCGACAAGATGGCGACGCCGCAGATGATCGCCACCATCACCGGCAACGCGACGCCGGCCGATCCGAACGTGCTGCCCAGCCCGAAAACGCCGCCGGCGGCGTCCGCCCCCGCGGCGGCTTCGGCCCCGGCGGCGGCGCCGGCCGCCGCGCCGGCGCCGGCTGCGGCCAGGGGAAACTGAGCCATGCGCCTGCCCGCTCCCCCCGATGCGCTCCACCCGGTGCGGCCGCCCACGAGCGCCGCCGCGTTCGACGCGACGCGGCCCGAGGTGCGCCGCCTGCTGACCGCGATTCCGTCGTTCCTCGACCTGCCCGACGACGAGCGCCGCCGCATCGCCGCCGATACGGTGCGGGTGCTCGCCTACCTGGCCGACCCGAACGGCGTGCACGCCGAGATCGCCGAGCGCGAGGCGAACGGCGAGCTGCCGCCCACCGGCCTCGCGCACCCGCTCGTGCCGCCGCGTCCGGCGCCGGCCGCCGCGGCGCTGGCCGACGATCCCGTCACCGCGACCAAGCGCCAGCTCGCGCAGGATCCCGGCTTCGCCGGCAAGGACTTCCAGGCCGGCGCGGTGAAGCAGGGCGTCGAGCAGTTCGGCCAGATGGTGCAGAAGGTCGATTTCCCGAAATTCGTAGGAGGCCTGATCAAGAACGTGTTCCAGGCGATCGTCGAGAGCTCGATCGAACAGATGCGCGCGTACGGCGAGCTGATCGCCAATGTCGCCAAGACCACCGCCCAGTTCATGAGCGACAACATCAGCGAGGGCGCCGGCCGCGACTATCTCGCCGATTCGTTCCCCGACGTGCTGTCGGTGCAGGCGCAGGACGGCGCCGACGCGTTCGACGCGGACAGCGCCGGCGCGGCCGCGGCGGCGGCCCCGACGCGGCTGGTGGCGCAGGGCGACAACGCGCAGCAGCGGCTGGCCGAGATCAGCCGGAACTACAACCTCGATCCGCCCGTGACTGACCTGTCCGACGACAAGTCGGAACTGCGCCTCGTCACCGCGGCGCGGCTGCAGATGGCGAAGCAGCGCCAGCAGCTGCTGTCGTCGATGGTCATGCTCGGCATCAACCGCATCGTCGTCACCGACGGGTCGATCAACGCCAAGGTGGTGTTCGACATGCGCGCCAGCGACACGGCGAAACGCACCTACACCGCGTCGATGCACGACCGCGAGAGCCAGAAGTACAAGGAATCGCTCAACGCCCATTACGGCAGCTGGTACACGCCGTATTCGGCCGACGCCGCGTTCGAGGGGCAGCAGGAACACGTGGCCACCGTCGGGTCGGCGCTCGACGACACGAGCGAATCGAAGGCCGAGGTGAAGGCGAAGCTGTCGGGCGAGGTCCGCGTCAACTTCAAGAGCGACTACCTGCCGCTCGACAAGATGGCGACGCCCGAGATGATGTCGGTGATCCAGGGCAACTCGACGCCGTACAACCCCAACAAGCCGGCCCCTGCCGCCGGCGTGCCGGCCGGGCAGCACTGAATCATGGCGCGCACGCTCATCGTCCCGCCGGCGGATGCCGGGCTCGCGGCGGCCATCCGGTCGGGGGAGCGGCTCGTCGAGCGCGCGACCGCGCACGGCCTCGCGTTCGCGCTCGACGAGCTCGGCGACATCGCGATTCCCGATCCCGTGGCCGCGCGCGTCGACAAGGCGCAGCTGCGGGCGCTCGCGTCGCTCTATCTGGCGGCCGACCTCGAGCCCGCGGGCGTGATCCCCGCGGTCGAGGCGCTCGCCGGCCTGTCGGCGAGCGGCGCCGTCGGCGTCGATCTCGGCGGCGCGGAGCCGCTGGTCGCCAACTGGTGGCGTCACCGCGCCGAGAAGCTCGCGGCCGGCGAGCGCGCGGCGTTCTATGCACGGTTGTTCGGCACCGCGTACGGCCCGGCGGCCGCGGATGCCGAGCGCAACGTCCAGTTCGAGGAATGCATGCTGGTGCTTTGCGAGGCGCTCTACAAGCTCGACGAGACGCCCGGTGCCGACCCGGGCGGGGATCCCGGGCGCCAGGCGCGAGTCCGCAACGCCGCGCGCGCGCTCGCGCAGAATCTCGGCGCCGCCTGTACCGGCGTGACCGCATTCATGGCCGGCGAGATCGTCGGCATGCTCAGGGACGCGTTCGCGATCCTCGGCCATGCCGACCTGCGTCACGGCTTCGCCGCGCGCGACATCTGGGGCGTGGTCGCCGGCATCGGCCGGCTTTCGCGGCAGCCGCCGGCCCAGCCTGCCGCCTATGTCCGGCGCGGCAAAGCCGGGATGACCGTGATCGCATGGCTGGCGGACGTCGCGGATGCGCTGGACGGCGCGTCGCCGCTGCTGCGCACCGACAATCCGGTGATCGCCTCCGCCGCCGACTGGCTCGAGGCGACGCTCAGCCTCGGCGAGAAACCCGACGGCCCGGTGTCTTCCGTCCCGGACGACGGCCGCGCCGTGCCGCCGGCCGCGCGCCCGGCCGCGCCGTCGAACCCGTGGGCGGCGCTCGGAAGCTGACATGGAACCGCGTCGCTCAGGCCGTCGCGAGACGGTCGGCAGAACCCGGGTGCCGACGGCGGCGGACGTGCCGTCGCCCGTCTGGCCGTGCTTCACGTGTTGCGGGACGCGGAATACGCGATGCGCGGCGGAGCCGCCGAGATGACGGCAACCGCCCATCTCGCGCGTTCGCCGGTGCCGCGGCCCGACGTTCGCCACCGTCTCCGTGAACTGCTGTCGACGCAGCAGGGCTTCGGCGCACTCGATCCGGCCATGCGCCGCGATCTCGCGTCCGGACTGGCACGGATCGGCTCGCTCGCGGTCGATCATGACGAGCTCGCGGCGCGTCCCGGCACCGCGCTGGCCGTCGCGCAGGACGCGGGCTCGGCGTATTCGGGCACCGCCATCGACCGGATGGCCGGCACCACCCGGGCCGTGCTCAACGCGGTGTCGTTCCCGCGCTTCGTGACCGAGCTGATCACGGGCGTCTTCAAGGCGATGAACGATTCGAACCAGCAGCAGTTGACCGCGTTCGTCGACCTGATCCGCAATGTCGCGCAGACCACCGAAGGCTTCGCGGACAGCAACGTCGGCATCGCCGGCGCGCGGCAGTGGCTGGCCGAGCATTTCCCCACCGCCTACGAGGTCACCGGCGACGACGAGGCCGCCGACGACGCCGACGAACTGGCGGGCCTGCCGCCGGACGAGCGCCGCCAGCGCCAGCAGGAACTGCAAGCCGAGCGCGACGCGTCGACCCGGCTGGCGTTGCGCGCGGGCGCGACCCCGCCGGCGGAAGCGGCGCTGCGCACCGCGCTGGGATTGGGGCCGGGCGACGCGGTGACGGCCGCCGATCCCGAGCGCCTGGTGCCGCTCGCCCAGCAGGTGCTGGCCCGCAACCGCCAGCAGTTGCTCGCGACGATGGTGCAGATGGGTTTGCAGCGCATCGTCATCGAGAGCGGGCGGCTCAACGCCGCGATGAATTTCCATATCGACGCGAGCAGCGTCGCCGCCAACGACCGCGGTTCGCAGTTCGACACGCGCAACACGGTGGGCGTGAGCGGGGGCGCGCGCTTCGGGCCCTGGGGTGCGGAGGCCAATGTGCAGAGCACGATCGGCTACGTGTCGACCGACCGGACCCAGACAACCGAGAGTTCGCACGCCGATCTCAACCTGAGCAGCGGCGTCGAACTGGTGTTTCGTACGGATTACGTGCCGTTGAACCGGCTGGCGGGTGTGGGCGACGTCGAACGCATCCGCGTCAACACGATCAATCCGGATGCAGAAGCGGCGCACCTGTCCACCGATCGCGCCGCCCAGCGTAGTGCCGAACAGGCCGACATGGCCGCTCGCAGGACCGCGCTGGACGGTGGGCTGCGTGCGCCGCCGGCTGTTGGTCCGGTGGGTTCGGGCGGGGCGGGTTCGGGGGCAGCGGGTTCGGGAGCGGTG
Organism: Burkholderia sp. Bp8986; assembly: GCF_003854225.1. Lineage (NCBI taxonomy): Bacteria > Pseudomonadati > Pseudomonadota > Betaproteobacteria > Burkholderiales > Burkholderiaceae > Burkholderia > Burkholderia sp. Bp8986. Next base: position 48,422 of record NZ_QTQM01000008.1, read on the forward strand.
GGTTCGGGAGCGGTGGGTTCGGGAGCGGTGGGTTCGGGAGCGGCGGGTTCGGGAGCGGCGGGTTCGGGGGCAGCGGGCTCGGGAGCGGCGGGTTCAGGGGCAGTGGGTTCGGGGTCGGCAGGTTCGGGGGCGGCGGCGTCGGGATCAGCGGGCTCAGGACCAGCAGCTTCTGGATCAGCGGCGTCAGGCTCGGCAGGGAGTGCCCACACGAGCCAACCCGCCTCGTCGCCGCCGAATCCGGCGCCTGCTTCCGCTTCCGCGCCGCAGCCGCCTGCCGGGCCGGGCGCCGCGGCGTCCCGCTCGCCCGCGCACCCCGCGACGGCAGCACCTCGATCGCCCGCCGGCGCAACAGCAGCGGGACATCGCGCCGCATCATGAACGTGCGCACCGGCAGTCGTTCGCAAAACACCGTGCCGCGCCGAATCCCGCCGATGACGACGTTCAGCCACGCGAGCGAAGTGTCGAGCGCCAGGTGGCGCCGGGTTGTCGACGGCCCGCGCCGACCTGGCACGACGGCGTCGTCGGAAACACTTGACGGGTGTGCGAATCAGGCCAGCGGTGCGACCGACGCCCCGACGATGCCATGCCGCCGCAGTGACTCCGCGACGAAGCCCGACGCCTTCATTGCCTCGACGAATGCGCCGAGCACCGTCGCGGCCGCTTCGCCGCGGCTCTTCGGCACGCCCATCGCCTGGCGGATCACCATGAAACGCTCGCCGAGCAGGCGCAGGCCCGGCGTCTTCGCGGCATCGGCCTCGAGCTGCTGCTTCACGCCGGCCGCGACTTCGAGCTGCTGCTCGACAAAGGTCGGCACGACGGCCTGCGACGTCGGCGCACGCACGATCTGCGCGGCCTTCAGCTCACGCGTGAGGAACAGGTCGTACGCGCTGCCCTTGCCGACCGCCACGCGGTTGTGCGGCTGGTCGACATCTGCGTTGCCGCGGATCGGCGAAGCGTCGCGCACGAGATAGAAGCCTTCGATCAGCACATAGGGCTCGGTGAACGCGACCGTTTCGCCACGCAGCGGATCGACCGCGAAGAAGCCGAAATCGGCGCGCTCCTCGGTCAGCGCCTGCACCGACTTGGCGGCCGTATCGAACACGACGAGTTCGAGCTCGGCCGACAGCCGCTCGGCGAACGCGCGCGCGAGGTCGATCGACACGCCGAACGGCTCGCCCGTCGCCGGGTCGCGGTTCGCGAGGATCGGGTTGCCGAGATTGATCGACGCGCGCAGCTTGCCGGTCGGCGTGAACGCGGAGAGGACGGAAGGGTCGACGGTCATGAAAGGGCTCGTTGGGTAGGCGGGTGCGCTGGCGCGGCGGACGGTCAGGGCGCCAACGCAGCGGCATCCGCGATGGATCGGTTGGCTCGTTGCGGCGGTTGCTTCACCGCGCTTATTTCACCGCAACTTCCGTATGCACGACCTGCGGCGGGCTCTTGAAGAACGGGCCCGCCAGCTGACGCCACGCCTGGAAGTCGTCCGATTGCCGGAAATGCACCATGTGATCGTCGACGCTGTCCCACTTGACGACGAGCAGGTAGCCGCCGCTGCGCTCGATCACGCGATGCAGCTCGGCGCCGCCGCAGCCGCGCGCGCGGGCGAACAGCGGGAGGGCCTGGCGAACCGCCGCCTCGAATGGCTCGGCCTGCGACGGATCGATTTCGAGCGATGCCATTTCCAGAATCATGAATGCTCCTGTGGGGTGAATGAGGCGAACGGATCGCGATGCGACGGGGCGCCGCGATCGACGCGTCCCGCAACGATACCGGAAGTCGGCATCACGCGTTCCGGATGACCGGCTCGCGCGTTGCCGGTCGTGCGTCGCGTGCCGCTTCGGTTTATACGAATCAGCGTTTTCCCCAATACGGAATACGCGGCACGCGCCGATGTCACAGAGGTGGTGAAGATAAACAATCCGAGGCCTGCCATGACGACATCCGCGACAACCGGCACGAACGCTGCACCACCCGAACCGATCGCCGAAGCCGCATCCGACAACCCCGCCGCCGCCCCGTCGATCCTGCTGGTCGACGACGAGCCCGGCGTCCTGTCCGCGCTCAAGCGCGTGCTGCGGCCCGCACACTACGAGGTTCTGACCGCCGAAAGCGGCGAAGCCGCGCTCGAGATCCTTGCGTCGACCGAAGTCGACCTGATCGTGTCCGACATGCGCATGCCGACCATGAGCGGCGCGGCGTTTCTCGCCCACGCCCGCGCGCTGTATCCGGACACGATGCGCATCCTGCTGACCGGCTATTCCGACATCGCATCGATCGTGGCGGCCGTCAACGAAGGCGGCGTGTATCGCTACCTGAACAAGCCGTGGGACGATCACGACCTGCTGATGACTCTCGAGCAGGCGCTCGAGCAGCGGCGCCTGCGCGGCGAAGCAGCGCGACTGGCAGCACTGACCGAAGCGCAGAACGAAGTGCTGCGCCGCTTCAATACGGAACTCGAAACGCAGGTGCGCGCGCGCACCGAGGAACTCGGCCAAACGGTGCTGTTTCTCGAAGCCGCACAGCACGACCTGAAAAGCAGTTTCACCGCGATGGTCCAGGTGTGCGCGAGCATGATCGAAATGCGCTGCGGATCGGCGAGCGGCCATGCGATGCGCGTGGGTGAGATCGCGCGCCGTCTCGCGCTGTCGGCCGGGATGAGCAGCCTGCACGCGCAGGACGTGTATTACGCGGGACTGCTGCACGGCATCGGCAAGCTGTCGCTGCCCGACGAGCTGCTGCACAAGCCGCTCGTCAAGATGACGACCGACGAACACAGCCTGTTCCAGCAGCATCCGCTGCGCGCGCAGATGGTGCTCACGCCGGTCGCGCAGCTGCACAAGGTCGCGTCGATCGTGCTGCACCAGTACGAGCGCTTCAACGGCCGCGGCACGCCCGACGGGCTGGCGGGCGACGCGATCCCGCTCGGCTCGCGGATCGTCGCGATCGCGCGCGATTTCGAGGGGTTGCGAAACGGCGAGATCGGCTCGCCGCATTCGGTCGAACAGGCGATCGACGTGCTGCATTCGCAGGCCGGCGTGCGTTACGACCCGCTGCTCGTCGCGCGCTTCATCGAGCTGGTGCGGGATCCGGCGAGCCTGCGCATCGCCGCGTCCGTCGCGGAGATCCGGTCCGAACAACTGCGCGAAGGGATGCAGCTCGCCGACGATCTGCGCACGCATCGCGGCGTGCTGCTGATGACGAAGGGCAGCGTGATGTCGGCGCACCAGATCGAGCTCGTGCGGCGCTTCGAAGCACGCGAGGGCACGTCGTTCGACATTCTCGTGCAGACCGGCGCGGCCGCGTCGACGCAGGCGAGCGCCGCCGCGCCGCCCGCGTGACGCTGCACGGGGCCGCACCGCCGCAGCACCGCGTTCATTTCGACCGGGACGCCGATCATGCATGGCACCTATAATCTGCTGCTGGTCCTGCTGTCGCTCGTCATCGCGACGCTGGCCTCCTATACGGCGCTCGACCTGGCGGCGTTCATTTCGCTGCTCGACGACCCGCGGCTCAAGCGCGCGTGGCTGGCCGGGGGCGCGGCCGCGATGGGCACCGGAATCTGGTCGATGCACTTCGTCGGGATGCTGGCGCTGTCGCTGCCGATCCCGCTCGGTTATGCGCTGCCGGATACCGGCGCGTCGCTCGCGATCGCGGTGCTCGTGTCGTATTTCGCGCTGAACGTCGTCACGCGTGCGCGGCTGAGCCGCCGGCACCTGCTCGCGGGCGGCGCGCTGATGGGCGCCGGGATCGTCGGGATGCATTACACGGGCATGGCCGCGATGCGCATGGCGCCGGGCATTCGCTACGAACCCGCGCTGTTCGCGGCATCGATCGGCGTGGCCGTGATCGCATCGACCGCCGCGCTCTGGATGGCGCAGACGTTGCGCGCGCAACAGGCGCGCCATGCGACCGCGCAACGCATCGGCGCCGCGCTGATCATGGGCATCGCGATCACGGGCATGCACTACACGGCGATGGCGGCCGCGCATTTCGCGCCGGACGCGCGCTGCGGCGCCGCGAACGGCATCGACGGGCCGTGGCTCGCGACGACCATCGCGCTGTTCACGACGGCGACGCTGATCGTCACGCTGCTCGTCTGCCGCTTCGATGCGCGCACAACCTTTCTGCGCGGCATGACGGACACGCTCGAACGGCTGGTGCGATTGCGTACCGCCGAACTCGAAACGGCGTTGCGGCGCTACGAGCAGACGACGGCGATGCTGCAACGCACGCGCGAGAACATGGCGAGCGAGATCGACGAGCGCCGCGCGGCGCAGGGTCGGCTCGAACAGGAGAAGGACGAACAGCGGCGCCTGCTGCGCGCGCTCGAGGAAACCCACGTGCAGTTGCTTCAATCGGAAAAACTCGCATCGATCGGCCAGCTCGCGGCCGGCGTCGCGCACGAGATCAACAATCCGATCGGCTTCATCAGCGCGAACCTCAATACGCTGAAGACGTGGGTGCGCAGCCTGCTGGACGTGATCGCCGCGCACGAAGCCGCGCTGCCGCAGCTCGAACCCGCGGCGCGCGACGCGCTGACGGCGCTGCGCGGCGCGGCCGATCTCGACTACGTGCGCGACGAGATCGTGACGCTGATCGCCGAATCGATCGACGGCGCGGTGCGCGTGCGCCGGATCGTGCAGGACTTGCGCGATTTCTCGCGGCCGGGCAGCGGCGAGTGGAGCGTGGCCGATATCCACGCGGGCCTCGAGAGCACGCTCAACGTCGTCCACAACGAACTCAAGTACAAGGCCGACATCGTGCGCGAGTACGGCGACCTGCCGCTGGTCGAATGTCTTCCGTCGCAGCTGAACCAGGTGTTCATGAACCTGCTCGTCAACGCGGCACACGCGATGCCGACGCGCGGCGTGATCACGATCCGCACGTCGAGCGACGGCGAGCAGGTGTCGATCGCGATCAGCGATACCGGAACCGGCATGACGCCCGATATCGTCCGGCGGATCTTCGATCCGTTCTTCACGACGAAGCCGGTCGGGCAGGGAACGGGGCTCGGGTTGTCGGTGTCGCACGGGATCGTCGAGCGTCATCGCGGCACAATCGACGTGACGAGCGAGCCGGGGCGCGGCACGACGTTCCGCGTTCGACTGCCGATCCGGCGCGCGCAGGGCCACGCGGGCGCGGCGGCGGCAGTCGGGCAACGCGTGTGAATGACAGGTGACGCGTCGCTCCGTTACCGCTTGCGCCGCCGCCTTCGAAAGAAATTCCAGAACATCGCGGTCGCGTCCGGCCCGGTCGCGGAGTGGAATGCTTCGCGCGGATCGCCGCCGCTCCACGCGTGCGCCAGGCGGCGCACGATGCAGACCCGCACGATCAGCGTGCCGCCGCGCAGATAGTCGGTGTAATCCGCATCGTCGTGCGCGTACGTATGTTGCTCGCCGACGCGCAGCTCACCCTGTGCGTCGACGAGCCGATTGATCCGCGCGAACGCGACTCCCAGCTGCAGCGCATTCTGCTCGGCGACGACCGTATCGAGCCCGCCGTGCACGACGAGTGCCGGCATGCCCGGATAAGCGCGCCCGTCGACGCAGGCATCGACGACGCGTATCGGATCGTCGCGCAGACCGCGGCGCATCAGGCTCATCGCGGCCATCGTCGACAACGGCGGCGCGATGGCCGGCCCGGAGTGCAGGCCGACGGCCGCGAAGCGATCGGGAAAGTCGAGCGCCAGACGCGCGGCCAGCCCGGCGCCGGCCGAGATGCCGGCCAGATAGACACGGTCGCGATCGAACCCGCGCTCCCGCACGATCGCGTCGACGAGCGATGCGATCGCCGGGGCCTCCGACTGCGACGCATCGCCATGCCAGTTCCAGCAGCGATGGGCGTGGGCGGTCTTCGCCTGTTCGGGAAACAGCACGGCAAATCCGGCGCGCTCGGCGACACGGCAAATACGGGTGCCAGCGGCGAACGACTCGGCGGTCTGCTTGCAGCCGTGCAGCATGACGACGACGGGCAGGCCGTCGGTCGTCGCCGGTGCGGCGGGCAGGTACAGCGCGTACGCAAGATGGTTGACGAGCTGGCCGGCGGCGGGGCGCGCGGAATGAAACGAGCGCAGCCACGTGCCGGGTGCCTGGCGCGGCGATGTGCGGGCGGCGGGCGCCGGTGCGCGGGCGGGACGCGTGGTGCGTGCGGTGGCGGGGCGCTTCGCCGATGGCGCCGGCTTGGCGGTCTTCCTTTTGGGCCGCGCGCGCGTCGCGGCGGTCAACAGGTCGAAAGGCCGTAGCCAGAGGCTGGATTTTTTCCTGGGCATGGACGGATCTCGTGCCGGCGGCGCGCGCGACAGCATGCGGCGAAGCCGGCCGTCGGGTGGAAGGCGAATGATGGCGGCGCACGATGCGTGCCGCGGGAAGCGTCCGCGTCGACGTGCCGCGGCATGACCGGCACGGAGGCGACGGCGCGACCCGCGCCGCGCGACATGTTGCCGGCAGCCTCGCGATTCGGACAGGCCACGCGCCATGCTAGCAGGCATCGCTCGTCTCGGGTGCGATGGTTCCGTGACGATCAATGAATGCTTCGACCCTACCGCGGGCCGTCCCGAACGCGATGCTCGACATCGTCCATGTGCATTCGGCGACCGGCTTCGCGATGAACCGGGCCTGCTCCCCGACGACGCAATCCGATGCGGATGCGTTCGTCGCGATGCGTGGAATGGGTCGGCGATGCCACGACGGCATGCGGCCAGCCGCGCCGGCGGACCTTGTATCGATTGCGCGTTTGCAATCGCCGGAATCACATGTCGCGATGCCGGCGTGAAGGATTCACCGATATGTCCACACCCGGTGCAGCACGAACATCGTCGGCGGGATCAGCAGCGCGATCGCGACGATGGCCCAGCCGCGCGGTACGTCGAGCAGTTCGGCGGCGCGCGCGAGCGCCATCGTTTCGGCGAAGCCGGCCAGCGCAACGGTCAGATAGCGCACCAGGTTGCGCGAGTGCACCGTCGACGAGAAGCTCCACAGCGTATTCGCGAGATACGAGAACGCCGTCGCGCCGACGAACGCGACGGCGTTCGCGATCACTTGCGTCGCATCGAACAGCGCGTACAGCGCGGACGCGATCAGCACGTGCAGCGCGGTCGAGCAGAGCCCGGACAGGCCGAAGCGCGCCAGCCGCACGCGCTCGGCGAAGAGCAGTGCGAACATCGCCGGCTGCACCGATTCAGCGGGCGCCGACCCGCATGCGGGCCGGCTGGACGCGGCGGCGTGCGGCCGCGCGGCGCGTATCGCGCGCGACCGGCAGCTCGACCACCGTGCCTTGCGTCTGGTAGCGGCGGCGGATCAGATAGACGGGGCGCTGCTTCGATTCGTCGTAGATGCGCCCGATATATTCGCCGACCACGCCGATGCCGATGAGCTCGATGCCGCCGATGAACAGCACGACCGACAGCAGCGACGCGTAGCCGTGCACCGGATTGCCGAACAGCAGCGTGCGGCCCACGATGAACGCGCCGTACAGGAACGCGAGCGCGGCGATGCCGACGCCGATATAGGTCCAGCTGCGCAGCGGCACGGTGCTGAAGCTCGTGATCCCTTCGATCGCGAAATTCCACAGCTTCCACCCGGAGAACTTCGAATGCCCGGCGCTGCGCGCGTCGCGCTGGTACTCGACGATCACGGTCCGGTAGCCGACCCATGCGAACAGCCCCTTCATGAAGCGATGGCGCTCAGGCAGGCTGCGCAGCGCGTTCACGACCTTGCGGTCCATCAGCCGGAAGTCGCCGACGTTCTCCGGCAGCTTCACGTCCGACAGCACGTTGTGCACGCGATAGTAGATCGCGGCGGCGGTGCGCTTCGCGAACGAATCGCACGCGCGGTTGCTGCGCTTCGCGGCGACGACTTCCGCGCCGTCGCGCCAGTGCTCGAGCATCACCGGAATCAGGCTCGGCGGATCCTGTAGGTCGGCGTCGAGTGGGATCACCGCGTCGCCGGCCGCTTCGTCGAGGCCGGCGGTCAGCGCCGCTTCCTTGCCGAAGTTGCGCGTGAGATCGATCACGCGCACGCGGCGGTCGCCCATGCTGACCCGGATCAGGCGCTCGAGCGTGTCGTCGCGGCTGCCGTCGTTCACGCAGACGATCTCGAAGCGGATCGCGTCGAGGCCGGCCATCAGCGGGATCACGACGTCGAAGAAGCGTTCGACGGCTTCGCCTTCGTTGTAGAACGGTACGACCAGCGAGACGAGCGGTGTGTAGAGCGATTCGCGCATGATGGGTTCCCCTGTGATGACGTGTCAGCGGCCGACGCCGAAGGTCGGCCGGCCGCTGCGGCGCAGTCCGTGCGCCGGGCGGTGGTGTGGGCGGACCGGATGCGGGAAGCCGGTCTCGGTCGAGTTGTCGTGTGCGTCGGGCATCGACGGCACGTCGTGCCTTTCTTGTGCAATCCGGCTGACGAGCAACGCCAGCGAGGCCAGCGTGACCAGCGGCATGAACTGGAACGACAGATGCGGCACCAGCACGAGGCCGGCGAGCGGCATCACCCACATCAGCAGCAGCCATTCGCGATCGAAGCGCCGCCAGCCGTGCGTCCACGCATAGCGTGCGTACCATGCGATCACGAGCCCGTACCAGGTCAGGTCGTAGTCGTACAGATAGGGGCTGACGATCAGGCACGCGCAGGCGAGCGTCGCGGCACGCAGCGCGTACGAACACGCGCCGCGCCATGCGTACACCACGGCGATCGCGGCGGCCGCGGCCGACAGCAGCTGCAGGCCGCGCGCGACGTAGGCGGGCCAGCCGGCGAGGGTGGCGAGCGCGAAGACGGTCGGCATGCGCGCGAGCCGTGCGTGGCCGGCGCCGACGAGCTGCGCTGCGTCGTGAATTCCGTGTGCGAATGCGAACCACGCGCCGAGGCCGAACGCGAGCGTCGACAGCGCGAAGCCGCCGGCGATCGTTGCCGCCCACGCTGCCAGCGCGCGCCATTGAGCGGCGCACAGCAGCGCGAGCGGGAACAGGATCGCCATTTGCGGCTTCATCGTCAGCAATCCGAAGCAGATGCCGGCGATGACGGGACGACGATTCAGCATCAGCAGCCCGCAACCGGCGAGCGTCGCGCTCAGGAGGCTCGTCTGCCCGACGATCACCGTGAGAAACGCGCCGGGGAACGCGAGCGCGCAGAGCAGCGCCGCATCGCGCTGCACGGTCGCACGGATCGTCACCGCGAACAGCGCGTAGGTGACGCCGATCCACAGCACGAGCGCGAACATGTACGGCAGCCAGCCGAGCGGTAGCACGAACAGCAGCATGGTGGGCGGGTAGAGCCACGGCAGCGAGCCGTCCGCGGCGTTCATCGTCGGAATCGCGAGTTTCTCGATCGCGAAGAGCGACGGGAAATGCCACGCGTCGATCGCGTGGCCGTGCGCGGCGAGCCGTGCAGCGCTCCAGATCGGCGCGAGATCCTGCGCGAGCGGCCCGGGCACGGACGTATGCGACCCGTGCACGCGTGCGAGGTACACGCAGAGGAACAGCAACTCGGTCAGCAGTACCGCTGCCGCATAGAGGCGTACCCGATCGCGATTGAGCCAGTGCGGGAACCGGCGCGGGCCGGCGATCGGCAGTTCCGGGTGTGAGTCGAGCACCGAATCGCCGTGCAGAAGGGAGCGCGGCGATCTCATCACGCATTCCCCGATGCAAGCGTCGAGCGCCGCACGACGACGAACAGGACGGCGAGCAGCACGACCGGGCCGATCTGCGGCAGCTTCGTGATCCGGTTGAATATCTCGAATATGGGCAGCAGCCACGCGAGCACGATCACGATCTGGTCGCCCGGCAGCCAGCCTTCGTCGAGCCCGTGGGCGATCACGCAGATGAACGCGATGCCGAGCCACGCGAGTTCGTAATGCCAAAGATAGGGGGTCGTCAACAGCGTGGCGATCACCAGCGCCGCGCCGCGCAGCCGAATGTCGGCTGTGCGACGCCACACCTGGACGGCGGCGGCGATTGCGAGCAGCCCGACGGCGGCCTGGGCGGCGAGCGAGACCGGAATCGATGCGCCCGCAAGCCGCAGCGCCGCGAACGTCGTGGGCGAAACGAACCAGTAGGCGGGAAGGGTGAAATGCATGCCGCGCACGATCGACATCGCCTGAGCCAGGCCGTGCAGGGAGCTGGTGCCGGTCAGCGCAATGCCGGCCAGGGTGAACAGCACCGTGGTGATCGCTGCCGACGCGAAGGTGCGCCACGAGCGGGTCGCGACCAGCACGAACGGAAACACCACCGCCAGCTGCGGCTTGATGGCGAGCAGCCCGATCAGCACGCCGGCGACGATCGGGCGTCGGCCGAGGAAATGCAGCGCGAATGCGGCGATGCCGGCGGTCAGGATGCTGTTCTGCCCGTACAGGACGGACGCGAACACGCCCGAGTAGGCGAGCACGACGAGCGCGGCGGCGCGCGGAGCGGGCAGGTGCGCACGCAGACCCGACAGTCGCAGGACTGCGTACGCATAGCATAAAAGACTGCCCGCAAAAAAGAGGAAATACGCGGGCAGGAAAGGCACGAGGGCGACCGGCGCGATGAACAGCAGCATCGTCGGCGGATAAAGCCATGGCAGCGACTGGTGGCCAATGTAGGCACCGAATTGCGCGACCTCGGCATGGGAGAAGAGGACCGGATCGTAGATCGCGGCGGCATGGCCTTGCAGCACGAGCTGCGACGCGGTCCAGAAGACGGAGAAGTCGACACCCGGCCGTGCGGTGGTCTGTGACGTGAAGGCATCCGTCACGAAGCCCCATGTGATCAGGAATCCAACACACATCATCAGCATGATGCAGCTGTACGGAATGATCCGGTCGGCTGTCAGCCATTGAGCACAGCGTTTGGCGCGATAGCGCACTCCACGATTGGCTGTGTACATGATGCCCCGTTTGCGGTGAAGGCTGCTTCTCTGCCGCAGCCTTTTTGTGTTGCTGTGTATCCGGATCGAATCGCGTTCGATGGCGCTGTCCGGTGAATGCATTGTTGGAGAAAAAATCGCGTGACGCAAACCGCGGGCAGAATCGTGAGATATCGATTCGACAGCGACAGCGCGGAAAACCGGGTTTTCACGTCTGAGAAAACCGTACCGGCGCAAATGATGTTTCTCGCTTGAAACATTCCGGGTTTTTCGCCGGTCCGGCGGTGTGCGGAATTCGCGTCGGGCGACGGGCTGCATGGATTCGGGAAAATCCCGAGAAAATTTTTGGGTGCCCTTGCACAGCACGGCGGCGCCCCGCCGGCATCCCGGGCCGGCCTGCGTGCGTATATCAAATCTGAAACATTTTGTGCAGCGCGCCGAAACACGACTGACGGGGGGATCGCCGGAACCCTTGCTGCGTCTGGATTTCCTTCTGGCTGGCCTGCTCTTTGCGTCAAGGTCCGCACGAAAGTCGACGACGTGATGAACGACCGGTTGAAGCAACAGGCTGACAAGACCGGACTCAATCACCTGCGGAAAGCAACGGATCGGGGGCGCGTCGGGGAATACGCCGCCCAGGCCGTGAAAACCGCCGGAAACGTCGACCGAGCGAATAGGCGACGGCATCGTCCGCGCAACAAGAATCACATGACAGCATTTGGGGAATAAAAATGAAAGACCAGAGCACGTCGCGGCTCGCATGCCGCGAAGCATATCCGCAGCAGCATCGACGCGCTTGCGTCATCCGTTCAATCCGTATCCATGCACGGGGCGGTCGTTGCGCCGTTCTCGCTCTGCTCGATCGCGCCATTCGCCAGATCGCAGCGCGCATGGATATCGCACGCATCAGCCCACCGACAATCGTTCGCCCGGCCAGGCTCGTACCCTGCCGTGTCCGTCGCTGAGCGCCGCATCCGAATCCATTTGTTGTGCCGTTGTGCCGTTGTGCCGGTAGTGCCAGCTCCCCGCGTCGATACCCGACAACGGGATTTCAATAGTAGTGCGAAAGGAGATTAGCCATGTCCACGTTCATCCAGAAAGTCCGCGGTTTCGTCCAAGACGAGCAAGGTGTGACGGCCATCGAATACGGCCTGATCGCCGCGCTGATCGCAGTCGGCCTCGTTGCAGCATTGACGCTGGTCGGAAACGATCTCAAGACCGTGTTCAACACGATCGCAGACGACCTCAACGCGGCCATCTGAATGGCGGGGCGGCGAACGGTGAGTCCGGCCCGTTCGTCGTCATCCCGTCGCTCGATCAGGGCCGGACACCCAACCAACGGATGTCGAATGAACCGAACGGCGGATGACTCGGCCGGTGCACTGCTCGAGTCTCCCCCGCTCTCTTGATCAACCGAATCGGAGGTCGTCATGCGGACCAGGGGATGTGCGGTAGCGGTATCGCGATGGATCGCCGACGAGCAGGGGGTGACGTCGATCGAATATGCGCTGATCGCGGCGGTATTCGCCACCATCGTGCTGGGAAGCGTGGTCGTACTGAAGGGTTCGCTTGAAGACATGTACAACGCGATCGCGTCGATCGTGACCGCGGCGGTCAATACCGCACTGGGTCAGTGATCCTGATCATTAAATCCCGTCGAGGTTCGCCATGTTGCCTGCTGCGCTGCCTTACCCGGTCCCGTTGTGCGTGACGCTGCTCGTCGTCGTCGCGGCCAGCACGGACATCACGAGCCGACGCATCCCGAACCGGCTCGTCGTGATCGGGCTGGCCGGTGCGCTGATTGCCCAGTGCGCGCTGCACGGCGTCCAGGCGGGTGCGCTCGCATGGCTTGCCGGCGCCGCGACCGGCTTCGGCCTGCTGCTGCCGTTCTATCTGTTGCGCGGGATGGCTGCAGGCGACGTGAAGCTGATGCTCGCGATCGGCGCGTGGGTCGGCGCCCAGATGACGTTCTACATCGTGCTGGCCGCCTTTCTGGCCGGCGGGATCGGCGCGATCGGTTTCGCGCTGCTGCGCGGACGCGTGCGCCAGATGTGGGCGAACGTCGTGGCGCTGATCGCGCGTCGCGCGTCCGGGGCGCGTGCAGGGGCAACCGACGGCCCCGTGGAGTTCGCGTCGGTCGGTGCGTTGCCGTATGGCGTGGCGATTGCCGCCGGCACGCTGGGCATGCTGTTCGTATCGTGCGCGTAGCGCGCCGAACCTGCAACGAGGATGGACCGAACATGAACACGAATCCCACCGAACCGAGACGCGACGCGCAGGTTGCACACCTGCCGCTTCCGTCGCCCATGCGGGAGGCGCACGCGAAGCCGGGCGCGCAACTGCCGGCGGCGCCGCGCTCGCTCGAGGAAACCGGACTGAGCCAGGCGTTCATCGCAGGGCTCGTGCTGAAGTCGACGCTGGTGCTCGGCCGCCCGTCCTACGGCGACCTGATCGAGCGTCACTGTCTCCCGCTCGCCGTGCTCGACGACATCTTCGCGTTCCTGGTGCGCGAGCATCTGGTCGAACTGACCCATCGCGGCAAGACGGACCTCGACGTGACGTTCCGCCTGACCGAGGCAGGCCGCCTGGCCGCGCTCGAAGAGCGCGCGCGCAGCAGCTACAGCGGCCCTGCGCCGGTGACGCTCGACGCGTATCTCGACTGCGTGTCCACCCATTCGGTGCGCAAGCTGCGCGTGGCCCAGAACGACGTGTGGGCCGTCTTCGACGGCGTCGTCATGGATACGGCGATCCTCGATTCGGCGGCCGCCGCGCTGAACTCCGGCCGTCCGCTTCTGATCTACGGCCCGGCCGGCAGCGGCAAGACGTTCCTCGCGGAGCGGCTCGGCGCGCTGATGGGCGGCCACGTGCCGGTGCCGTACGCCATTTGCGCCGCCGGCGAAGTGATCCAGATCTACGACCCGCTCGTGCATGTCGATGCGGCAGCGCAAGCGGACGGCCAATCGGTCGATCGCCGCTGGCGCCTGTGCGAGCGGCCGGTCGTGATGTCCGGCGGCGAGCTGACGCTCGACGAGCTCGACCTGCGCCGCGATGACGCGGCGGGCTTCTACCAGGCGCCGCCGCACATGAAGGCGAACATGGGCATGTACATCGTCGACGATCTCGGCCGCCAGCGTGTCGAGCCGCGCGACCTGCTCAACCGCTGGCTGCGCCCGCTCGATCGCGGCGTCGATTTCCTGACGCTCGAGTCAGGCAACCGCTTCGTGCTGCCGTTCGACGTCTGGCCGGTGTTCTCGAGCAACCTGGCGCCGGAGCAGTTCGCCGACGATGCATTCCTGCGCCGGCTCGGTTCCAAGCTTCACGTCGGCGCATTGTCGATCGACCACTACCGCGCGGTGTTCGACGCCGCATGTGCGTCGCTCGGCCTGGTATCGACGCAGGACGCATTCGACTATCTGCTGCACCGGCTGCACCTGCCGACCGGCAAGGCCTATCTCGCATGCTTCCCGTTGGATCTGCTGCGCCTCGTCGCCGCCGGCGCGCGGTATCGCGGCGATCCGCTCGAAGTGACGCACGACGCGCTGCACGACGCATGGGCCAGCTATTTCGGCACGGCGCCCGAGCGCGACGGCGTGTATCTGCCGCCTGCCGACCACGGCGGTCGCACGCACGTAACCGGTTGAGCCGTTTCTTTCACGATTCGTTGAGGAGCATTGCCATGAAAAACAGTCGAGCGCTCATGATGCTGATCGTCGCGATGGTCGCGGGGCTTGCCGCGGTCGTGTTCGCGTCCCGCTGGTTGATGAATACCTCCAGCAGCTCGATCACGTCGGTCGCGGTGGCGACCACCGACCTGAACCTGGGCGAGCCGCTCGGGCCGAACCAGATCCATATGGTGAGCTGGCCGTCGGGCAGCGTGCCGACCGGCGCGTTCACCGACACGAAGGAACTCGAAGGGCGCGTCGTGCGCACGAGCCTCGCCCGCGGCGAGCCGGTGATCGAGTCGAAGCTCGCGCCGGTCGGCACGAAGGGCGGGCTGTCCGCGGTGATCGCCGACGGCAGCCGCGCGATTACCGTGCGGGTGAACGATGTGGTCGGCGTCGCGGGCTTCGCGCTGCCGGGCAACTACGTCGACGTGATCGTCAACACGCAGGAACAGCAAGGCAAGACCGACGGGCAGAGCATCTCCAAGATCGTGCTCGAGCACATCCTCGTGCTGGCCGTCGCGCAGCAGGTCAGCCGCGACGACACCGCACCGAAGGTCGTCAACGCGGTGACGCTCGAAGTCACGCCCGACCAGGCCGAGCGCCTCGACCTCGCGCGTAGCGTCGGCACGCTGTCGCTCGTGCTGCGCAACCAGGTCGACCAGAAGACGCTGACCACCGACGGCGCGACCAAGCTCACGCTGCTCGGCAAGGCACCGGTACCCGAAGCGCCCGCACCCGCGCCGGTGAAGACCGTGCGCGTGCGTGTCGCATCCCATGCGGCACCGGGAGCACGCCGCGATTGCGTCGGGGTGCTGACCGGGGTACACGGCAGCGTCGAATGTTTCTGAATTCGTAGAACACGTGCAAATAACCACATTAACCAGATCGGCCGCCGTCAGGGCACGGCGGCCTTGAAAGTCGACAACCGGCGCCTCGCCGGTCACTCGGGGGATCAGACGAAATGAAGATCAATCCGCAACATTCAGGTACCGGCCCGGTGCGCACGCGTATCGCACGGGGCGCGATGATGGCCGCGATCCTCTGTGCCGGAACGCTGACCGTATACAGCGCACTGGCCCAGGAAGCCGCCGAATCGGCCGCGCTGATGAAGGGCGGTGCAGCCGCGCCGGCGGCGGCCGCCAAGGGGCCGATGCAGATGACGATCAGCATGACGCCGACTCCGGCCGCCGCGCCCGCCGCGGCGCCGGGGCCGCTGCGCGGGCCGAACTGCGTGGGCGCGGTACGCGAGTCGACCAGCGTCAGCGTGCCGCTCGGCAAGTCGCTGCTGGTGCCGATGCCGGAGCCGGTCCGCAACCGGACCATCGGCAACCCGGCCGTCGCGCAGGCGACGATGGTGTCGCCGCAGACGCTGTACATCCTCGGGCTGTCGGTCGGCACGACCAACATGATCGTGCAGGGGCGCAGCGGTGCGTGCCGCGTGATCGACGTGGCAGTCGGCGCGGACGCCGGCGGCCTGCAGGCGTCGCTGATGCAGCTGATGCCGAACGAACACGACATTCACGTGTCGACCGCCGCCGGCACGATCGTGCTGGCAGGCAACGTATCGAACTCGCAGGCCGCGCAGCAGGCGGTGCAGATCGCCCGTGCGTACAGCGACAGCGCCGGCGACGGCGGCGGCAAGGGCGCCGGCGTGCTGAACATGCTGGCCGTCACGTCGCCGCAGCAGGTGATGCTCGAGGTGAAGGTCGCCGAAGTGTCGAAGACGCTGATCAACCAGATGGGCAGCGCGTTCAACATCCAGGGCGGCTTCGGCTCGTGGAGCGGCGCGCTCGTCAGCAACCTGCTCGCGGGCGTCGCAAGCGGCGCGGTGTTCAACAAGGCGAACAACAGGCCGTTCAGCATCGCGGCCGATGTGCAGAACACCGACAACCTCGTCAAGATCCTCGCGGAACCGAATCTCGTGACGATCAGCGGGCAGGAGGCGACGTTCCTCGCCGGCGGCAGGATCTTCATCCCGGTGCCGCAAAGCAGCGGCAATGGCACGTCGTCGATCACGCTGCAGGAAGAGGAATTCGGCGTCGCGCTGAAGTTCACGCCGACGGTGCTCGGGAACGGCCGGATCAGCCTGAAGGTCGCGCCGGAAGTGTCGGAACTGTCGCAGACGGGCGTGACGCTGAGCGCATCCAACATCGGCGGCACGTCGATCCTGCCGCTGATCACGACGCGGCGCGCGTCGACGACGGTCCAGATGGGCGACGGCGAGTCGTTCGCGATCGGCGGGCTGATCAAGGACAACGGGACCGGTGCGCTGAAGGCGATCCCGGGTGTCGGTGAAGTACCGGTGCTCGGCGCGCTGTTCCGCAGCACGTCGTTCCAGCAGGATCGCACCGAGCTGATCTTCGTGATCACGCCGCACCTGGTGAGGCCGCTGCAGACCGCCGACGTGCCGCTGCCGACCGACAGCTTCTCGAAGCCGAACGAGGCCGACGTGTATGCGACCGGCAACATGGAAGGCCGCAAGGGTGTCCGCCGGGCGGGCGCACAACCGGCGAGCGGCGCGATGGATGCACCGCAGACGCCGGCTCCCGCACCTGCTCCGGCGCCGCAATCGGCTGAGCCGGCCGCACCGGCCGCCGCATTGCCCGCACCGCGTGCGCCGCAGCCCGCCGATGCACCGGCGCCGGTGCCGGCGGAGCCGCAGAAGGCCGCGGCGGCCGACGCGGCAGGAGCGGTGAGCGCCGAACCGGCGCCGGCCGCGCAGCCGCAAGAGCAACCGCAGTCGCAGCCGCAACAGCAGTCGCAGCCGCAGGCCGAAGCGGCCACCGCGGCTACCGCGGCGCGGATCGCGCGCATCGAAGCGGCTGCCGCGCGTCTCGCGGCCGCCGGCTCCGCCGCGCCGGCAAAACCCGCGCCGCGTTCGAAGCACGGCTTGCCGGCCGCCGCGCACGCGCAGATCGCGCGGGCGGGCACGGAACCCCAGTCCACCGATCGTTGAAGCCATTCAAGGGGAAGCTCATGAAATCCGCCTACCTCGTATTCGTGCGCCGCGCGGCGCTCGCCGTCCCGCTCGCGTTCGCGCTCGCCGGCTGCATGTCGTCGACGCCGGTGTGGGACACCCGCTTCGGCGACTCGGTCCGCGCCGTCACGCAAGCCCAGATCATCGATCCGCATGCCGCCGAGCACGCGGCATCGACCCCGGGGGTCAACGGCAGCGCCGCCGCGTCCGCGCTCGACAACTACGAAAAGTCGTTCAAGCAGCCCGAGCCGAAAGCCAATGCCTTCGTAATCGGGATCGGCAAGTCGGCGCAGTAACACGCAGGCAAGCTCAGGGAGAACGCCATGTCCAGCGCAGCTCGTCATCCGAATCTCACGCGTCGCGGTATGCATCGCCAGCGAGGCGCCGTCGCGATCATCGTTGGTCTCGCACTGGCGGTGATGATCGGGTTCGTCGGTCTCGCGCTGGACCTCGGCAAGCTGTACGTCACGCGCAGCGAACTGCAGAACAGCGCCGACGCATGCGCGCTGTCCGCTGCGCGCGACCTTACGTCGGCCATCAGCCTGCAGGTCTCGGAAGCGGACGGCATCGCAGCCGGCCACTCGAATTTCGCGTTCTTTCAGCAGAACGCGGTACAGATGCAGACGGATTCGAACGTCACGTTCAGCGATTCGCTGACCAATCCGTTCCTGACCAAGACGGCGGTTACGACGCCGGCGAACATCAAGTACGTGAAGTGCACCGCGCAGTTGAGCAACATCGCGCACTGGTTCATCGAGGTGCTCAACACGATTCCCGGCGTGCGGGTCGCGAACGCGGCCCAGGTCGCGGCGAGCGCGATCGCGACGGTCGGCGCCGGGCAGACGGCCTGCGCGATTCCGGTGTTCGTGTGCCGTGCGGCTGCCGCCGCGCCCTACAAGGTCGGCGACTGGATCTCGTCGCCGTCCGGCTCGTCGTCGACTTACGGGCCCGGCAACTTCGGCTGGGCCGCGCTCGACGGTTCGACGAACGAGCCGACCATCGCCAACGAACTGTCCGGCAACACCTGCAACATCACGTCGCCGCCCGACCTCGGGTCGACGGGCCTGAAGTCCGCGTCGCTGCGTGCCTGGAACACCCGCTTCGGGATCTACACGAACGGCGCCAACGGCTCGAGCGGCCAGCCGGACTTCACCGGCTACGCGTACGTCGGCCCCAACTACGGGCCGCCGGGAACCGCGGGCATCGTCGGCGACGCATACACGCAGTTCGTGCTCGATCGCGCCAGCTTCAAGTCCTACCAGGGCGACGGCGCACCGCCCACCGGCAGCGGCATCTCGACCAACGGGACGGCGACGGCGAGCAATTACCAGACGTTCGGCGGCGACCGCCGGCTCGCGCTCGCACCGGAAGGCGACTGCTCGACGTTGTCGGGCAGCAGCAGCAAGCTTCACGTCACGCAGTGGGACTGCGTGCTGATGCTCGATCCGCTGCCGTTCAGCCCGGGCGCCGGCGGGGTGACGGCGCACCTCGAATACCTCGGCACGACGGCATCCGGCACGACGCCCTGCGCGACGCACGGCTTGCCGGGTACCGGAAGTTCGGCCGGCATCAAGGTGCCGATGCTCGTTCAATAGTGGAGACGCGATCATGAAAAGGCTCCCGATTCGCCGGTCACGCATGCGCGGTGTCGCCGCGGTCGAATTCGCGCTCGTGCTGATGCCGATGATCGTGCTCGCGACCGGCGTGGCCGAGTTCGGCCGCGCGATCTATCAGTACGAGACCCTCACCAAGGCGACGCGCAACGCGGCGCGCTACCTGTCGGTCTTTCTGCCGACCGACAGCGCGTATCCGCTCGCGGAGGCGCAGTGCCTGGTCGTGTACGGCAGCACCACGTGCGGCTCCGCCGGCACCGAGCTGGTGCCGGGGCTCACGACGTCGATGGTGATCGTCTGCGACGCCGCGCATTCGACCGATTGCGCCGATGCGTCCGACCCGCCGCAGTTCGCGAACCTGCCGACGTACGACTCGACCAACAACGCGGCAAGCGGCACGGCGACCGGCAGCATCAACGTCGTCGAGGTGAAGGTGAAGGGCTACCAGTACCAGCCGATTCCGGCCTACCCGGGGCTGTCCTCGATCACCTTCGGCAACATCGTCACCGTGATGAGGCAGGTGTCATGAACGCGCGCCCCTTTCCGCTGTTGCGCCGGCGCACTCAACGCGGCGCGACGATCGTCGAGTTCGCGCTGATCGCATCGATCCTGATCATGCTGCTGATCGGCGTGTTCGAATTCGGGCGCGTGCTGTTCTACTGGAACACCGCGACCGAGGCGATCCGGCTCGGCGCACGCACGGCGATCGTCTGCGACGTGAACGCCGCCGGCGTCGTGAAGCGCGTGAAGTCGCTGATGCCGATGCTGTCGAACGCGAACGTGTCGGTGAGCTACACGCCGTCGGGCTGCGACGTGAGCTCCTGCTCGTTCGTGACGGTCAGCATCACCAACGTGACGGTCAGAACGATGATTCCGATCGCGAACGTCTCGATCACGATGCCGTCGTTCACCACGACGCTGTCGCGGGAAAGCCTGAATTCGTCGACGGGCGGCACGGCCTGTCAATAATCGAACCGACGAGGCACAGTCATGATCAATATCCTCGTAGCTGCCGACGATACCGCCCGGCTCACGCAGATCGCGCGCCTGGTCACCGAGAGCGGACACTATCGCGTGACGCGCGCGCACGGACGGCCGTCCCAGATCGAGCATCGAACCGACGGGCTCGATTCGTTCGATATCCTGCTGATCGACGGCGCGACGACAGACGCGGCCGAGCTGTCGGCGCTCGAGCGGATCTGCCGGCTGCACCCGGGCCTGACCGGTATCCTGGTGACCGGGGATGCGGCGCCGCACGTGCTGCTGGACGCGATGCGCGCCGGCGCGCGCGACGTACTGCAGTGGCCGATCGACCCCGCGGCGCTCGCCCGCGCGCTCGAACGCGCGGCCGCGCAAAGCACGCGGCGCGACAGCGACGATACGCGCTTCGTGTCGTTCATGTCGTGCAAGGGAGGCGCGGGCACGAGCTTCGCCGCGAGCAACGTCGCGTACGAGATCGCCGAAGGCCACAAGCGCCGCGTGCTGCTGGTCGATCTGAACCAGCAGTTCGCGGATGCCGCGTTCCTCGTCAGCGACGAGACGCCGCCGTCGACGCTGCCGCAGCTGTGCGCGCAGATCGAACGGCTCGACGGCGCGTTTCTCGACGCGAGCGTCGCGCACGTGACGTCGACGTTTCACGTGCTCGCCGGCGCGGGCGACCCGGTCAAGGCCGCGGAGATGCGCGAGGACGCGCTCGAATGGATCCTCGGCGTCGCGGCGCCGCGTTACGACTTCGTGATCTTCGACATCGGCGTCAGCATCAATCCGCTGTCGATGATCGCGCTGGATCGAAGCGACCAGATCCAGCTCGTGCTGCAGCCCACGATGCCGCACGTGCGCGCGGGCCGCCGGTTGCTGGAGATTCTCGTGTCGCTCGGCTACCCGACCGACCAGTTGCGGCTGGTGGTGAACCGGATGACGCGAGCGAGCGAGCGGTCTCGTGCCGCGCTCGAGGAAGTGCTCGGGCTGCACGCCAGCAGCACGATACCCGACGACGCCGACACCGTGCGCGAAGCGCTCGACCAGGGGCATCCGGCCTCGCGCGTCGCGCGCGGCGCGGCGGTCACGCGTGCGTTGCAGGCGTGTG
The DNA here is from genome assembly GCF_003854225.1 of Burkholderia sp. Bp8986. Classification (NCBI taxonomy): domain Bacteria; kingdom Pseudomonadati; phylum Pseudomonadota; class Betaproteobacteria; order Burkholderiales; family Burkholderiaceae; genus Burkholderia; species Burkholderia sp. Bp8986. The sequence goes on from NZ_QTQM01000008.1 coordinate 69,598, forward strand.
CGAAGCAGATCGTCGAAGGGGACGTGCGCACCAGGCACGGCACGTCCAGCAGCGAACCGTTGATGTCCCGGCTGTTCGGCCGCAAGGCCACGCCGAAGCTCAAGTCCATGTGAATCTTGCGGGGAAACCATCATGTCATTGCGCGAACAGATGTCCTTGTACCGGACGCAGCCGCAGGCTGCGGGCACCGAACCGGCAGGTGCGATGCATTCGTCGGTACGCAACGCCTACCAGAAGCTGCGCCGCGAAATTCACCTGGCGGTGCTCGAACGCGTCGAGCTGGAGCGTCTGTCGCGCCTGCCGCAGGAACAGGTCCGGCAGGAAATCTCGGCGCTGATCTCGCGCATCCTCGACGAGGAGCGCCTGCTCGCGAACGACATCGAGCGGCGCCAGCTCGCGATCGACGTGTACGACGAGATGTTCGGTTTCGGCCCGCTCGAGGCGCTGCTGCGCGACCCCGGCATCTCCGACATCCTCGTGAACACGTACCGGCAGGTCTACGTCGAGCGTGCCGGCCAGCTCGAGCTGACCGACGTGACGTTCTACGACGACGCGCACCTGATGAAGGTGATCGAGAAGATCGTGTCGCGGGTCGGGCGCCGCATCGACGAATCGACTCCGATGGTCGATGCGCGTCTGCCGGACGGCTCGCGCGTGAACGCGATCATTCCGCCGTCGGCGATCGACGGGCCGCTGATGTCGATCCGGCGCTTCGCGGTCAACCCGCTGAAGATGGACGACCTCGTGAGTTACCAGAGCCTAACGCCGCCGATGGCGGAACTGCTCGATGCGCTGGCCCAGGCGAAAGTGAACGTGCTCGTGTCGGGCGGCACCGGCAGCGGCAAGACGACGCTGCTCAACATCCTGTCGGGCTTCATTCCGCGTTCGGAACGGATCGTGACGATCGAGGATGCGGCCGAGCTGCAACTGCAGCAGCCGCATGTGCTGCGGCTCGAAACGCGGCCGCCGAACATCGAGGGCAAGGGCGAGATCACGCAACGCACGCTCGTGCGCAATGCGCTGCGGATGCGGCCGGACCGGATCATTCTCGGCGAAGTGCGCGGCGCGGAAGCGCTCGACATGCTCAATGCGATGAACACCGGCCACGAAGGCTCGCTCGCGACGATCCACGCCAACACGCCGCGCGATGCGCTCACGCGGCTCGAGAACATGATCAGCGTCGGCGGCCTGACGCTGCCGCCGAAGACGATGCGCCAGCAGATCGCGTCGGCGATCTCGGTGGTGGTTCAGGCCACCCGGCTCACCGACGGCAAGCGCAAGATCGTCAGCATCCAGGAGCTGACCGGGATGGAGGGCGACATCATCAACATGCAGGAGATCTTCACGTTCAAGCGCACCGGCATGGATCGCGACGGCACGGTGCGCGGACACTTCTGCGCGACCGGCGTGCGGCCGAAGTTCGCCGAGCGGCTGCAGGCGTTCGGCATCAACCTGCCGGATTCGCTGTACGACCCGGCGCAGCGTTACGAGACGAAGTGACGACGCGCGGTCGTCTGATTCCGGGGAGGCCTCATGGACTCGATCTTTTACGGTTTTGTGATTCTGACCTTCGTCGCGGTCGTGCTCGCGATCGAGGGCGTCTATCAATGGTGGAACACGCGCCACGGTGCCGCGGCGCGCCGGATCGAATCGCGCCTGCGCGCGATGTCGGCCGGCGGCAGCGTGCAGCAGGAGCGGCTGTCGATTCTCAAGAAGCGGATGCTCGACGAGTCGAAGCCGTTCGACCGGCTGTTGTTGCGCATGCCGCGCGTGCAGTCGCTGGACCTCCTGCTGCAGCAGTCCGGGCTCGACTGGACGGTCGCGAAACTGGTCACGCTCTGCGCCGCATTCCCGGTGGCGACGATGCTGGCCCTGACCCTGACCGTGTTGCCGCTGATCATCGTGGTGCCGATTGCGCTGCTGACCGTATGCATCCCGGTAATGTACGTGATGCGGCATCGCAACCGGCGGATGCTCAAGCTCGAGCGCCAGCTGCCGGATGTCTGCGACATGATCGCGCGCGCGCTACGCTCCGGCCACTCGTTTACGAGCGCGCTCGGGATGGTCGGCGAGGAGTTTCCCGATCCGATGGGCAGTGAATTCAGGATCACGTTCGACGAGATCAATTACGGCGTATCGCTGCACGATGCGCTGGTGAACCTCGCCACGCGCGTGCCGGCCCATGACCTGCGCTACTTCGTGATCGCGGTGCTGATCCAGCGCGAGACCGGTGGCAACCTGGCCGAACTGCTCGACAGCATCGCGTCGCTGGTGCGCGAACGCTTCAAGCTGTTCGACAAGGTCCGCGTGCTGTCCGCGGAAGGGCGGTTGTCGGCCTGGATCCTTGGCCTGCTGCCGTTCGGTACCGCGGGCATGATGGCGGTGTTGAACCGCGAGTTCCTGTCGGTGCTCTGGGAGGATCCGGCCGGCATCAAGATGGTTGGCGTGATGCTCGGGTCGATGGTATTCGGCCTGCTGTGGATTCGCCGCATCATCCGCATTCGCGTCTGACGCGTGTCCCGGGCTTCACGAACCGAATCGAGGCTGTCATGCAAAACCTGAGCGTAGTACATACCGTGATGCTGGCCGGCTTGTTCCTTTTCGTCGCCGGCGGCGTGCTGGTCGCGATGCTGCTGTTCGCGCCGCGCAACATGGAGCGCCGGATCCAGCAGGCGAGCGGAGCGAGCGTGGGCATCGGCACCGGTGCGAACGACGGCGGCGGGCAAACATCGCACTGGGTCGCGAAACTCGTCGAACTGTCGAAACCGATTTCCCGGCTGTCGCTGCCGCAGGAGGGCTGGGAGAACTCGCCGCTGCGGATCCGGCTGATGAATGCCGGCTGGCGCGATGCGAACGCGGGCGCGCTTTACTTCGCGGCGAAGACGGTACTCGCGCTGGCGCTGCCGGGCGCTGCGCTGCTGGCGCTCGCCACGACCCGCCTCGCGGGTCAACGCATGCTGCTGTCGTTCGTCCTCGTGGCGCTCGCCGGGATCGGCTACTACGTGCCGAACGTGATCCTCCGGCGCCGGATCGCGAAGCGTCAGCAGGTGATCTTCGAGGACTTCCCGGATGCGCTCGACTTGCTGACCGTATGCGTCGAAGCAGGGCTCGGGCTCGATGCGGCGCTGATGAGGGTGAGCGAGGAGCTGCGCTTTCGCAGCGAAGTGGTCGCGGGCGAACTCGACTTGCTGCTGCTCGAGATGCGTTCCGGGTTCACGAAGGATACCGCGCTGCGCAACCTGGCGCTGCGGACCGGCGTCGAGGACATCGAATCGTTCTGCGCGATGCTGATCCAGGCCGATCGCTTCGGCACGAGCATCGCGGAATCGCTGCGCGTGCTCTCGGACATGCTGCGCACGCGGCGGCGGATGCGCGCCGAGGAGCGGGCCGCGAAGATCGCGCTGAAGCTGCTGTTTCCGCTCATCTTCTTCATCTTCCCGGCGCTGATGTGCGTGTTGCTCGGGCCGGCGATGATTCACGTGTATCGCGTGCTGCTGCCGACCTTCACCAGCATCGGGCAGTAAGCGGCGGCGGGGGGCCGCGCGAACCGGATGTGCGTGTCGGCCCGGCGTCGCCGGCCGGCACGGTCATCGTCTTCATGGGAGGCTCCTTCTCCCCCCGGGCGGCGCCGCGAGACAGGTCGATCATAGCGGCGTCAACGCAACCCGGACCCATGGTCGGCCATGGACGCAGCCGTAGTCCACTGCCCGCGCGGGTGGCCCCCTACGGCTTCCCCTCAAGGCCGCCCCTCGCTCGGCACATCGGCCGCCTTGCTGAGCTCGCCCATGATGATCCGTGCGATCTCGTTGGCCGGTGCGCGTCCGTCCGGGCCGGACGCCGTGTTCGCCCACGTGACGATCGTCGTCTTCGTTGCCGGATCGTAGCCCGCGAACGTATTGAAACCCGGTATTTCCCCGGTGTGCCCGTAGAACGTGCCGAACTTCGCGAGCCCCATGCAGTAGCTCGCCGACGCCGGATTCGACGGATCGATCGGCGTGCAGCTCGCGAGGCGTTGCGCCTGCAGGTCCGCATTCAGGTAGCCGCCGCCGACCATCCGCTGCACGTACGCACCCAGTTCGGCCGCGGTCGAGATGCCGGAGCCGGCCGTCCATGCCCACGACGTATTGACCGTCGTCACGTCGGCCGGCTGCAGCGTGCCGTTCTTCGCGGCGGCCTGGCGCGTGGGAGACAGCGCGTCGCCGTCGATCGTCTCCACGTTGGTGCCCCATTGATAACCGCGCGGCGCCGGCGCGGGCAGCGCCGTGTTGTCCTGCGGCGGCAGCGATGTCTCGGTCAGCCCGAGCGGCGCGAACAGCCGCGTCCGGATCGCATCGGCGGCGCTCATGCCGGTGCGCTGCTCGATGATCAGGCCGAGCAGCACCGTATTCGTGTTCGAGTAGCGAAAATCCGCGCCCGGCGAGAAATAGACGGGCTGGTTCTCCGCGATACCCAGCAGTTCGTCGACGGTCCACACCTTGTCCGGCTGCATGTCGAGCGACTGGTTGAACGCAAGGCTGGTCGAGTAGTTGTAGAGACCGCTGCGCATCGTCAGCAACTGCTCGATCGTGATCGTGTCGCCGTTCGGCACGTTCCCGACGTACTGGCTGACATGATCGGTCAGGCGCAGCCTGCCTTCCTGCACGAGTTGCAGGATCACGGTGCCCGTCCACGTCTTCGTCACGCTGCCGATGCGAAAGTGCGCGTTCGTCGGGATCGGCGAGTTCGTGCCGCGCACGGCCGTGCCGAACGACGCGAGCCAGTTGCCTTGCGGCGACTGCACGTAGACGACCGCGCCGGGCGTCATCGTGCTCGCGAGCAGCGCATTGATCTGCGGGCGCGCCTGGGTGGCGTAGGCAGGCTCGTCGCTGTTCAGCGAGCTGTCGCCGCCGCAGGCGGAAACGGCGATGCCGACGGCCAGCGCCGGTGCAACCGTCGCCAAGTGATGCACCAGCCGCTGCGCGGCGCGCGGGAAAAGCCGGGGAGGAGCAGAGGTCGCCATCGCGTGTTCCCTTCCTTGTTGTGTTTAAGTGGTCTCCTTGCATCCCCGAAACTATAGGACACGCAACCGGGCTCCGAAGGTGCGCGATGCATTCGTCATACGATATCGGCCGGCAAGGCCGGCCTGGTTTGCGCGTCACTGAAAATGATGCACGTACCGCAACACCATCCGCGAACCCTGCGGCCGGTTGCGCGCAAGGACCTCGAAGTACGCGTTGAACAGCAGGTGATCCTGCGGCGAAAAACTGACCATCGCGCCGGGCCCGATCGCGAGCACGGCTTCCCGTGTGCCGGACACGTCCTGCCCGTTCACTTTCATGTCGGTGGTCTGGCGCAGCCAGTAGCCGTTGAGCCCCAACCGCAGCCCGGGCCGCACTTCGTACTCGGTCGCGAAGTTCGCATGAACGGCCTGGCCGGCCTGCGTCGACGTCACGTCGGGTCCGAGCGCGGTCGCCGGCTCGTGATTGGTCGCATTCCACAAATAGTGCAGGCGCCACGACACGGTCCACTTCGGCGTGACCCAGAACGTCGCGGCCCAGTACGGATCGAACGACCAGAAATGGCTGCCCGGATTGATCGCCCGCGCCGGGTCGTATGCGCCGGTCGGCGCGATGAACTGGAATTCCACCCGCTGCGCGAAGCGCGGCCCCTGCGGGCCCATCACCGGATCGAACTGGATGAACGGGCCGATCAGCAGGTCGCCGAACCCGGCCCGCGAATTCAGCGCGACGTTGCCGATTCCGTCGTTCGTGTGCACGGACGCCACCCACGGCAGGATCACGTCGAGCCCCGGATGCATGCCGCCGAACGCCAGCGGCGACTGGTAGACGAGCTGGCTCAGCCCTGCGAACAGGTCGATGTCCTGCTTCGGCAGCCCGACCTTGTTGCCGGCATTGTCGTTGACGCGTCCGGCCGTGTAGTACTCGAGATACTGCGTGCCGTACCAGCCGGCACCGGCCGGCGGCATCCCGTCGAGGAAGCTGGTCATCCCCAGGTTGACCGATGGCAGGTCGGTCGCATGCGCCGGCACGTGCCCGGTCAGGCCGAAGCACACGAGGCCTGCGATCGCAAGCAGGCGAGAGCCGCAATTCATCATCACCACCTCCTGAATATTTGTTTGTATAACTAATCAAGCGGCACGAGAAAGATCGGGGTGTGCCGAGATCGCGCGATACTGGCCCGCATGGAACACGAGCGGTGCATGGCCGAACGCATCGAATGCCTCGATCTGGCCGATGAACAGCAGGTGGTCGCCGCCTTCGTAATGGCCGACATGGCGGCACACGAAACGCGCGCTTGCGCCGTCGAGACAGGGCACGCCGCCCGCATCGGCATCCACGTGCGGCACGCCGTCGAACTTGTCGGCGCTCGGCGTCGCGAAACGGCGCGACAGTTCGATCTGGTCGTGCGCGAGGATATTGATCGCGAAGTGCGTGGCCGCGACGAAATCCGGACGGCTCGGCGCGACCTTGCGCAGGCTCCACAGCACGAGCGGCGGATCGAGCGACAGCGACGAGAACGAATTGGCGGTGAGGCCGACCTTGCGCCCGTCCGGCGCGCGCGTGGTGATCACGGTGACGCCGGTCGGAAACTGCCCGAATGCGGCGCGCAATTGCTGCGGGTCGAGGCCCGGATTGCCGGAAGCGGTGGCGTTCATGTCGCTTACTCCGAACGTGCGGCGTGTTCGCGGATCAGCGCGGCGCAGGCCGCCGGCTCGAACCACCACGGCGCGAACCGGCGCGGATCGTCGAAGCCGTCGACGATCGTCGCGGCGAGCGACGGCAGCTGGCCGGCGGCGCCGAGCAGCTCGAGGATGTGCGGCGGCGGCGGCGTGAGCAGCGAGTTGGTCCAGCGCACGACGTGCTGTGCGTAGGCCCAGTAGCGTTCGAACGTGTCGTGCATCCAGGTTTCGTCGAACGGCTCGGCTTCGCGTGCGAGGATTGCGTCGCCGTACACCTTCGCGCATTTCGCCGCATTGTTCGAACCCTGGCCGGTGATCGGATCGTTGACGACCACCGCATCGGCCATGCCGAACACGGTGCGGCCCGACGGCAGGCGGAAGAACGGCTTGCGCACGGTCGGCGTGAAGCGCCCGGACAGCGTGCCGTTCGGATCGGTCAGCGCAACGTCGCGGCAGCGCTCGAATTCCCACGGCACGTACTGCTGCAGGAACGACAGGCTGCGGTCGAGATGCTGCTCGGGCGTCTTCACGTCGGCCCAGCAGTCGAGCGGGCCGCCGGGGATCCCTTCGAACACCATGATTTCGCACGGGCCCGTCGTGGTCAGCGCCGGAAACACGAAGTATTCGCCGATCCCGGGCAGCAGGTTGAAGCGCACGCGCGAATACGGCTCGCTAGGCGTCATGCCCGTCACGTAGGTGAGGGCCAGCGCGCGTTGCGGGCGCTCGAACGCGCTGCGTGCGTCGTCGCGGCCGAGCAGGTTCACGATTTCGCCCTTGCCGGCCGCGAGCAGCACGAGATCGTGGCTGCGTGCGAGCGCCTCGAGCTCCGGCACGCAGACGTCGCAGATGCGCACGTCGGCACCGCGGCGCCGGATCGCGTCGAGCCAGTCGGCCATCTTCACGCGCTGGTCGACCGATTGCGCGTAGCGGGTCAGCCGCGACGACCAGTCGATCGCCTTGCGACCGTTGCCTTGCGGATGCGGCACCGCGATGCCGATGCCGTCGATGGACGGGCACGCTTCTTCCCAGGCGTTCAGGCCGAGATCGCGTTCGATCTGCAGTGCGGTATGGAACATGCACTGGCTCGACATGACCTTGCCGGCGCGAATCTGTTGCGCGTCGCGATTGGTCGCGAGCGTGACGTGATAGCCGTGGTCGAGCAGCATGAAGGCGAGTTGCAGGCCGGACTGGCCGGCGCCGACGATAGCGATGCGTTTCATGATGCAATCCTTTGCATGACGAATTAAATGGAGTGGAATGTGGGCGGGAAGGAACGGCCGGCGGTTATTCGGCCAACCTCGGAATCGCCGGCACCGCCTGCTCGGGGCCCATCGCGGAGTAGCCGCCGTCCACCGCGTAGTCGGCGCCCGTCACGAAGCTCGCCGCATCGCTGCACAGGAACGTGACGACCTGCGCGACTTCCGACGGATCGCCCACGCGCCCGAGCAGATGAAATGGTGCGGCCACGCGATCGGTTTTCGCGCGGTCGCCGTGCGTGAGCTCGTCCATCACGCGCGACCACGTCCAGCCCGGCGACACCGAGTTGACGCGAATCCGGTCGGCGGCGAGATCCATCGCCATGCTGCGCGTGAGCTGGCGCATCGCGGCCTTGGATGTGGGATAGAGCCAGCGGCCGGTCTGCGCGCATTGCGCGGAGATCGAGCTGAAGTTCACGATCGCGCCGCCGCCGCGCCGGGTCAGGTAAGGGTGCACGGCCTTCACGAGCATCGCGGCCGAGACGACGTTGACGTCCATCGCCGCGAGCCAGTCGTTGCGCGTGGCCTGGATGCCGTTGTCGACGTAGCTGCACGCGAGGTTGATCAGCAGGTCGATCGAGCCGAAGCGTTCGGCGACGGCCGATACCGCGCGCTCGATCGCGCGGTCGTCGGTGATGTCGGTCGCGATGAACGTGCCGCGTTCGCCGAGTGTAGCGGCGACGCGTGCGCCGTTCTCCGCGTCGAGATCGAGGATCGCGACGCACGCGCCGGCGCGGCTCAGGTCCTGCGCGACGGCGGCGCCGATCAGCGTGGCGCCGCCGGTGACGATCGCGACTTTGCCAGCAAGGGCAGTCATGGGGAGTCTCCTGGAATGATTGAGCGCAGGCGGCGCGCGTTCGACGTGCCGCCCGGGTATCCGTCGATTACGCGCTGTTGCGCCAGCGCTGCATCAGCCCGTTGGACGGCACGGTTTCGTCGAGCAGCTTGCGCGCCGTTTCGACACCGGCGACGGGCAGCCCGGCCGCGTCGAGCAGGCCGACCTGCACGAGCACGCTCGCCTGGTCCCAATAGATGTGCTCGTGATACAGCTTGTCGCCGCGGAACTTGACGATCGCGACGAGCGGGATCTCGACGCGCTTGCCGGTCGGCGCGACGCCGGGCAGCATCCAGTCGATCTCGGTCGTGTGCGTGAAGCAGAACAGCAGTTCGTCGACGATCTGGCTCGCGCCGATCGTGCGCGAGATCGGCGTGATCGTGGTGTCCGGCGGGTTCGCATGCACGAAGTGATGCGTGTAGAAGCGCTTGAGTTCGTCGTAGCCGACGCCGCCCGTCAGTGTCGGAATATGGTTCACGTAAGGCTGCGCGACCATCGTATCCATCGTCGCGTCGACGTTGCGCGTGTCGAATTCGTGCCGGAGATGTTCTTCCCACAGCGCGGACAGGTCGTAGCGCGGGCCGAGCGCCGCGCGGAACGCGGCGATCGCGCGCTGATGCGCCATCACCGCGGCCGCCTTGTCGAAATGATCGCCGCCGACGCGTGCAAACGCATGATCGACGTCCGGGTAGACATACACTTCCACGCCGTCGCGCCCCGCGAGCGCCGCGGCGATGCGTTGCTGCGCGTCGGGCGGACAGAAGCGGTCCTGCGCGGGAATCTGCAGCACGAGCCGGCCGCGCAGACGAGCGGCCTCGTCGAGCGCGTGTTCGATGCCCACGCCGTAATAGCTGACCGCGGCGGCCACGTCCGGCAGGCGGCACGCGGCGAGATACGCGAGCTTGCCGCCGAGGCAGTAGCCGAGCACGCCGGCCTGGCCCGTGCATTCCGGCCGTTGCGTGAGCACGGCCAGCGCGGCGGCGATGTCCTCGACGCCCTTGTTTTCGTCGTATTCGCGGTACAGCGCCATCGCACGCTCGAAGTCGGCGGCGGTGTAACCGAGTTCGATGCCGGGCGCCTGGCGCCAGAACAGGTCAGGCACGAGCACCGTGTAGCCTTCTTCGGCGTAGTAATCGGCCACGTCGCGCATCGTCGCGTTCGCGCCGAAGATCTCGTGGCACAGCACGATGCCCGGCCCCGTGCCGCCGGCCGGCGTGCTCAGGTACGCGCGAAACGCGCCGCCGTCCGGCGACGGGATCTCGATGTGTCGTCCTTGCATGTGTCTCTCCATTCTGTTCGTGACTGGCATGGGCCCAGTATTGGCGGACGAAACGCGCGCTTCTATCCGCTTTCTTCGACCGGTATCCGCGAATTCCGGAAACCTGCGGACCGGCCCGCCGCAGCGGGGCCGGGCACGGCGCTCTGCGGGTTTGTGCGGATGCGGAAGCGCCGCACAGTTTTCTACGATGCGCGAACGGTCCGCTTCTTGCATCGGGTGCGCAGGGCTTGCGTAGTGTAGCGAGGCGGACTGTCCGGATACTCCGGCCGCTATCCGGATCGTGCGACGGGATTCCCCGGAATCGGGAACGCGTGCACAGCGCAAGTGTGATCGAGCACGACGGGAGAACTTCGATGGGGCAATTTTCCGGAGCGGGCTGGCTGGGTGACGCCGCCTGTTTCAATCACGACACGCTGCTGCTGCAGTCGGATGACCTCGACGAGGTGCGCGCGCGGGTAGCGGACGTGTTCAAGCCGCATCGGCTCACGCTGACCGGCGATTCGCGCGCGCTGCACAGCCGCATGCACCATGCTCGCTGGGGCAACCTGTCGCTGAATCTGCTCGACTACGGTGGCGAGGTGTCCATCGAACCGGGGCCGCTCGAGCACTTCTATCTGTTGCAGATGCCGCTGCGCGGCGACGCCGAGATCGAGTGCGGCGCGACGCGCTTCGTGTCGTCGCCCGACACCGCGTCGCTGCTGTCGCCGACGCTGTCGCTCAGGATGCGGTGGGGCGAGGCGTGCCCGCAAGTGATCCTGCGGATCGAGCGCGAGGTGATGGAGCGGCATGCGCAGCGGCATTTCGGCGACGAGCGGCGCGCGCCGGTGGAGTTCGAGCCGGAATTCAGCCTGTCGTCGCAGCAGGGCGCGTGTCTCGCGCAGATGCTGCCGATGCTGGCCGACGCGATCGCGACGGACGGGCATCCGCTGCGCCATCCGCTCGCGTTCGAGCAACTCGAATCGACGCTGCTCAACCTGTTGCTGTACGGCCACCGGAACACCGCGCGCAACGGCACGCGCCACGCGCCGGCGCCGCTCGCGCCGTTCTACGTGCGGCGCGTCGAGGAATACATCCGCGCGCATCTCGACGAGCCGCTGACGATCGAACGGCTCGCCGAACTCGCGGGCGTCAGCCCGAGCACGCTGTTCGCCGGCTTCCGCAATCGCCACGGCATCACGCCGATGGCATTCGTGCGCCAGTTGCGGATGCAACGTGTGCGCGATGAACTGCTCGACGATGCGACGCCCGGGCTCGCGTCGGTGACGGACATCGCGCTGAAATGGGGCTTCGCGCACCTCGGACGGTTCGCGATCGACTACAAGCGCGCGTTCGGGGAATCGCCGTCGGCCACGCTCCGGATGCGGCGCGTGCGGTGCTGACGGGGCAGCCGCGACACAGGCTCGCGGTCGAAAGCCGAGTCGCGCGCCGGTGTGGGCTCTCAGAAAAGATGTCATTGGCACCCTATATAAATCAATGGCTTGGACATCTTTTTTGAGACGATCACATGCTCACCGTCTCAGAAAGGGTGTCCTTGGGCACGGAAATTCTCAGAAAAGTTGTCCTTGGAAGCATCGGTTGCCTGCGTTCGCGCATTCCGTTGGAACCGAGCGGTGAATGCCGTCGATCAAATCTGCACCAAATCTCGACCGAAACCTGTCCACCTCATCAGTCACAGCTAAGGCCTGCGCCCCAGATCCTTGGATATGGGGCGCGACCGATAAGGTGGAGGTCGAGCGTACCTTCCCCAGGATCGTGCATGTGGAGGCGGTTCGTCCGCGCGGCGTGGCGCAGGACTTGTGAATCCTTCCGCAAAGACGCCTAGAATTCAGTCATGGCTGCATTCCACATTCACAAGGAGGCTGTCATGACTCAGTCGATGATTGGTTGGGTGGTTGGTCTTGCGGTGGTCGCGGTGGTTGCAGTCGCGTTGGCGCGCCGTTACCAGAGCGAACATTCAAGTATGGAAGTCGTTCAGTGGCTGGACTCCCATCACTTGGGGTGGATGCATCGCAAACATTGACCTCTCGGCGCTGGCGGCGATAAACCCCGCCTTGCCGAAGTTTACCGGGAGCCAAACACACGGATGCAGGCGGGCGGGTGAAGTCTGCCATGTCGTTGTCTCGCCAGGGGTCTTGGCAAGGAAGGCATCATGGATGATGAAGTGTGTACGACCCACACGCACGTGGCACGCCTTCGCGTGATGCAGACCACGTCTGGGCGCTATCGCGGAATCGTCCACTTGCACCGCATCGGAGAGGATCCCGGCACCTCTGATCAACACGATACCGAAGGGGATTTTGCATCGGACGTGGAGGCGCGTGACGCCGCACGAACGCTCGCACGCAGATTGCTCGAAGAGCAAATCCAGGGGCACGAAAAGGCGCAAGGCATCGATTGAATCTGCGTCGGCGGCCTGGTCGTTACGCAACGTCGATCGGCAACGCGACGTCCATCAGCGCGTAGCGCGCCAGTCGCACAATGCGGCCGCTCGTCCGTTGATCTGCCTTGAGAGCACGGGACAGAAAGGAATGTCGGCTTACGACGCGAGTTTCCCGTTGACCGGCAGCATGGCGTCGGCTCGCGCAATTTCGGATCGGGACGCACGTCTCCGATTGACGCGCGCTCCCATGCATTGCTGTTCAACAGAGAGCCGTATCAAAGAACTGCGTCGAACATCCAATGTTCGCCTCGGTTCTGATCGATGATGTCTTCTGCGTAACGTTGCGAAGCCCGGCGTGCGTCACCGGCACTGGCAAACGGCGAACCGTCGACAAGCTTGAAGGTCTGGCTCCGGGTCAGCGTGGTGTTAGTGCCACGCAGGCAAACCTTGACCGCCGCGTCGAAACCGGCTTCGTAGTTGTGAGTACGGCCAGCGCCTGTGTGAAAGTGAGGATAAATCAGCGGATATATTTCGAATCCGCGATAGGTACGCATACTCATGATGAACTCCCGGTGATTGATGGCTACGAATTGCGTAGAGGAGCGCAATCAATCCTGTATCGGCGCTACATGGTTAGCGTCGAACAAATCTGTTTCGAGGCACACCGGGCGAAGCCCGTTCGTCTTTGTGCCGGAAATTGATACGCCCTTTGGTGAGGTCATAGACCGACAATTCCAGCGTGACCCGGTCGCCGGCGAGAATACGAATGCGGTGTTTGCGCATGCGGCCCGATGCGTACGCCGCAACGACCGCGCCGTTTTCCAGGGTAACGCGAAACCTGCTGTCCGGGAGCACCTCATCCACGACGCCGTCCAATTCCAGTAACTCTTCCTTTGCCAAATCAATTTCTCCAATCAATGTGACGCGCCGCAATCGCAGCGGCGTGCGGAGATCCGGTCCCCGACAGTGAGCGGTTTCAGTGCAAATATCGAAAACGCGTATGCGTGGGGGCGCGTACCAACGCGACATGCGGGCCGCACCTCGTCCGGGCGTTAACGTGTCTCGTTATCGCGTCTCGGTGGAGCGCTTCGTCTCGCTCGATTTGGCGGGCGCAGAGGGTGCCTTCGGTGGCACCCAGTTCAGCGCCGCGCCGAGCACCGGCAAATCCGTGGCGCGCCGTGGTCTCGCGAGTGATCTTTTGTTGCGCAATTGACTCTTGGTCAAAGTTACCTCTGTATGCGTCGATCGCGAGCCCACGATGAATGAGCCGTCCGATCGTTCGCCACCGGATGCGCGGCATCCCCCACTTTCTTCCTTGGGGTGTACGTCTTGAGGCGAAACGGTAGCCGAAGCAGGACTGTCGGCGCCTGCGACGGATGCGAAAGATCCCCGACGATGACTGCGGGGCCGATCTTGCACGCAGGACCGACGAATGATGTGGATTACTGAGGAACGATGTTCGAGGCCTGCAGACCCTTGGGCCCGTGCTTCGTCTCGTAGCTGACCTTTTGACCTTCGGCCAGCGTCTTGAAGCCATCGCCGCGAATCTCCGAGAAGTGCGCGAACAGATCATCGCCGCCGCTGTCAGGCGTGATGAAGCCAAAACCCTTGTTGTCGTTGAACCACTTGACGGTACCGGTATCCATGGAAATTCTCCTGATATTGGACAAATGTATGCGCCCCGATAGGGGGGCACGAAAAAGGATCAAGGAGGGAGAGGACAACGAATACCGCGTTCCGCGGTCAGTGATGAGCAGCAATCGCGCTTCTTGAAGGCTTCAGACACCCACCCTACGCGGGGCCAAACACCCTGTCAAGCTGTTTCGGTCGGAGCATTTCGGGTGGCAGCGCAAGAACACGCCACGATCGGCGAGGCTCGCCCCGGTTGTATACCCTTGGCTCCGTGTTTTTGATTTGCTTCGAATGTCTAATTGAAATTTCGACGATACCGTCAGGGCACCATTTCCCCGCGTATCGGCGATTGTTCACACGCGGCTGAGCCGGTCCGTCCCGCGCCCAATCGGGGCGGCATGCCATGCGGCGGTTCGCGCAGAACTTTCGCTGTACAAGTTCGCCAATGGGCGTAGGATGGATTTGCTGACTGACTCGCTACCGATTCCCGCGCCACTCAAGGCGCCCCCCTCCGAACGTGATCGGGCCTCTCATCGAAACCGCGCAATGCGGACGAGCGCGCCGCGTATCGGCTGCGTATGCGAAGCGCCTGATCGATGCATGTCTACAGGACACGAGCGTGTTGGATAACGCGTCCTGATCTCTTCCTCGGTCCATCCTGTTTCTGCGTCCGCGGTGCCGCCCCAGACTCAAACACGCCTGGCGCATGGCGCGCCGGTAACGTCGGGAGGCTGGATATGAACAGGAAAGACCTGTTGAAATGGATTCGACGCGATGGTTCTGGTGTCATCGAACAGTTCCTGCCGTATGACGCTCGTGCCGAGATGGACGGCGTCATTCTCGATCGTCGTCATGAAATCGATGAGGATGCCTTCCTGATGTTTTTCTCGATCCGCGCGCTGTTGTGCAAAGGCGGAATGGCGAGCTGCGAATCGGACCAGGAAGCAGGCCGGATCATGGCACTCCTCGAGCTTTGACTGTTCTGGTCGCGACGATACGCTTCGCGGTGGCCACGGGCCCCGCAGCAACTGAAGGAGGAAGGAAAATGCAACTCGACTCAAACCGATTCCATATCGACCCGACACCGCGCAGGGCCGACGGGGAATACATGGCACACGCGCGGATCAGCATCGATCGTGCAGACGGCAGTGAGTGCGACGTTCAACTGAGCGGAGATCTGGCTGGCTTCGACGTGCGCGAGGATGCGATTGCCTTTGCGAAAAACTGGGCGCACGAATGGCTCGACGCGCATTTGGTCGACGATCTCCCCGCGTCGATGAATTGAAATTCGGGTGGCACGCCAGCCGCCCGAGCAATCGGGGCGTCGCCGGGATCGAGGCCGACGGCAATACATGCTGCTGCCAAAGCAGGCTGACGCGGTGTCGAAGGTCGGTCGAGAGGATGGCCATCCTTGGAGGGCCACGGACCAAGGCAGCAAGCGCGCCCTCCAACGGGCTCATCACCGCCAGATCGGGCCGCATGCGTTCCGCATCCTCGAAGTCCGCGACTCTCGTGAGCCGAACTTCCTCCCAAGTGCGGCGCGTCGCGTCGGGATATCATTCCAGTCGGTCGAAGGCACCTGCTTCGAGATCTTTCCTGAAATGCTGTAGCCAGTCGCTTTCGTCGCCGATCACGTATTCCTTCGTAATCCGCGTCGAGAGCCTGATGATGGTGACATAGCCCTGTAGACCGAGGTTCTCATCACCCTTCGGGTCGGTCGTATCCGTTTCCTGAAGATCGAAATCACCCTCTGCCAAGCCACGGCGCTCCAAGGTCGCCAGAAAGTCTCTGTGTTCATCCGGTTCGATCAGCCGCATATCCGGCCCCCTCGTGTTCAGCGGAGATGTCGCGCTGCTCTTTGTCACGGGGCCGACGGCACGCGTTCGAGCGTTGAAATCATGCACGTCGAACTCATGCGGAATACCTCACGGTCCCCCACATACGGCGCTACCGGAAAGCAAGCGTCATCGCCTGCGGTTTTATCGTCTGGGTCCTTTCATGCTTTCCGACTCCATGGCCGCATTCCGCTCCTCGCTCGCCTCGATAGGGTCCATCGCTTCGTCAACCGACGCCGTTGCGCGCTCGGCGGCCGCGTTAGTTTCGTCTTCCGGGGAGTCGACATCGCTGTTGCCGTCACCCGGGGGTAGCAGCATGTCCTTGAGCATCGCGCTCAGCTCCGGCGTGTCCCATGGCAGGCCACGCCTGGTTCGGACCTTTATATAGTGTTTCACTTCCGCGTCCTGCTCCGCGGTTAGCGGCAGCCCCTGGAAGGTGCTTTGGGGGTCAGAGTCTGTCATCGCTGTCTCCTCCTGCTATAGCATCTTCAGTGTAGTCCCATTGCGGCCATGAAAGTCGTGACCGAAGCGCTCATTCGTCGAATCAAATGCCGTGCGTCGCTGCGGCAGACAACAGCCGGCCATCGGCTGTCGTTGGCTGCCTGCGTCGCCATGACATTCGATCGGCCGAATCCACCTCAGTCAAAGGACATTCCGTCCGTTCATGACCGACTGATCATGTAGGAATGCGAATTGATATGACCATGCACTCAGACGATATTGGAGCGAAGCTGACCAGCGACGGCCCATGGCTGCAACTGACCGATGCGGTTCAGGGGATGCAGCGACGATGCGGGCAATGACATGCGCACGTAGCACCTTAACCGATCCATATGTGCGTAGCATGTTGACGTCAACGGAACAGGACAACAGGTCGAACCGCTACTGGCCGGCTTCGGCTTGTGGCTGCGGGCACGCCGGAGAGCGAACATCGAGCGTGCGAAGGAGTAGGGGCGGACGCCACCGATCGCCTATGCTGGAAGCTCACGAGGAGCCGACTATGACGCCACATGACGTGATGATGATCTTCGAGCGGATGAACGCAGAGGGAAAGGCGGCCGCCGATCTGGACCATGCTTGTGCCGGATTCGCTGGCTGGTTGGCGGAGGCATGGACTCGATTGAGTGAGGATGAGATCGCAGTTCTGACGTCGATCGGCGCCTCGCTGTATCGCGAGGGGTATGCGAGGCGGTACTAGGCAGGCCCGGGGGCCAGCGTGAATATATGGGCGGGGCGGACCGAAAGGGCGTATAAAGTCCGAATGACTATCCCCTCCGTTACCGCCGAGTCCGTCCTGGGCCTGTTCCGGCTCATTGCCGGGAGGGAGGAGCGCCGGACTTCCGGCGAGTCAGCAAGGATGGCGGCGCTCCTGGCTCTTGCCGAGCAGCTTGCACGCAACCATCAGGCAATGACAGAAGATAGTTGGGATGCAGCCGTCCGTGTTGGCGGCCTGCTGTTGCGAGCGGAAATGATCAACAACGACGCTGACACGGTAGCGCTTGACCTGCTAAGCCGGCTGCGGCGGCGGAAATGAAAAGCTCGTTCGAGCGTATAGCGAGTCGCCCCCTGTGGAGGGGCCAACATGTCGACACACCTGCTTCTTCTCTACAAGGGGTACGAACTTCATCCCCTCGTCTTCGCCCGTACATTCAGTCGCTTTGACGGACATTCCCGTTACGCCGAAGGGTATGACATCGCGGTACGGATATGCCGCCCGGGCGCGATAGCAAGCTCCGCCGCGAGCCGTATTTTCAGGCTGGACCAACCGCATACATACTCCGACTTTGGTATGGCAAGGCGTGCCGCCCGGCAGCAGGGAAAGGACATCATCGACGGAAAGGTGAGTGGAGCTTCGGTCATCGACATGTAGTTCGGTCAAACGCAGCGGTCGGACCTATCCGTGATTTCGTGGGCGAGGCATATCATGAGGTGTAAAAACCATGGATATGTCGATGAAGAAGAAAAGGCAAACCGTAGCGCGTCAGGCAGCGGCCCGCGGGCCGCTGCCTGAGTTGCCTAAGGAACTGCTGGACCAACTGGTCAAGGGGCCGATGACGCCGACCGAGGTCCAGGACCTGATGCTGGCGTTCAACAAAGCGATCATCGAACGGGCGATGGGCGCCGAGATGAATCTGCATCTGGGCTACCCGTCGGGTCAGTCCAGGCCAGCCGGGCAAGCCAACGAACGCAACGGTGCCAGCGGCAAGACGGTCATCACGGATCGTGGTCCGGTTCGGGTCGAAGTCCCTCGCGATCGCGACAGTGAACGGCGCTCCGGCATGAGCAAAAGAATGGGAGCTTTACGCTCCCATATGGTTTTCGGCATATCGCAACCGGATGCCCATTGCCCCCTCGCCTGTTGATGTCCACGCAGAACTGACCGGTGGGGGATGCGTGGACATCAACACATCGCCCCGATCGTCTCGGCGCGACGCTTCGCGGCCGCCCTGCATATCGATATGCAAACACTCGCACGGCTGGCCCATGTATACCGCAATACGGTAAGCCAGCTTGGCTGGCTCCGAAAGCGTGCAAAAGCACCTTCGAGACGCTCTCCGGGTCATCCGAGCTGCAACCGATATCTCCCGAGACGTACGGAGCACGCTGTTTTGGTATCGCAATGAACCGATGTCGACCTTTGGCTACACGCACAACGCGTAAGCGCTCATTGGAGGCCGTTGTTCAGGCCCATTCGCTCGTCGTCAGTCGAGTCATCTGAGACTGCGGTTCCGAGGCAACCAGCACCATGGCAAAGGCCAGGGACTGCATCCCTCTTCATTTTCAACTTGTTCGCGAGGCCCTACATCGCAGTCACCGTTCACGCCTCCTCACTCTTCCGCGGACGTTAGAGAACGACTTTCCAGGCGCGTTCGCGCGGATGAGTCTCAAACGTGAACGGGCGGTAAGCGCCTCCAGCGTGGCAACAATGATACAGCTGGCTTGATTAAAAATTGCGCAAAAATACAATTCAGGAAAATATTCACTGTGACTTTTCGCGAATCGAGTCTGGTCTCAGCCTTTACGCACGGAATTGCAGTCAATTATTCAAAGACAACTTATTGAGACTGCGGACTTCTTTTCTGAGAGACAACAGCCGGGCGACGGATCGCGCAACGGCGATCGTTATCGGCTGGATAGAGGACGGGGTTCGGAGCATGCGTCGCGCCGGCTAAGCGTCGCGGCTTGCCGGCGCACTCGCGCAATGGGCCGGTTGCGGCAACCGGCTCCCTCGCGTGTGGTTCAGAAATGCACGACGGTCCGGATGGACTTGCCTTCGTGCATCAGGTCGAACGCTTCGTTGATGCCGGTGAGCGGCTTCGTGTGCGTGACGAACGGTGCCAGCTGGATCGTGCCGGCCATCGCTTCCTCGACCATGCCCGGCAGTTCGGAGCGGCCCTTGACGCCGCCGAATGCCGTGCCCAGCCAGCGGCGACCGGTGACGAGCTGGAACGGGCGCGTCGAGATTTCCTGGCCGGCGCCGGCGACGCCGATGACCACCGACTGGCCCCAGCCGCGGTGCGCGCATTCGAGCGCGGCGCGCATCACGTTGACGTTGCCGATGCACTCGAAGCTGTGGTCGACGCCCCAGCCGGTCATTTCGACGATCACCTGCTGGATGGGCTTTTCGTGATCCTTCGGGTTCACGCAGTCGGTCGCGCCGAACACGCGTGCGAGGTCGAACTTGCCGGGGTTGGTGTCGATCGCGATGATGCGGCCGGCCTTCGCGAGCTTCGCGCCCTGGATCACCGCGAGGCCGATGCCGCCGAGGCCGAACACGGCCACGGTGTCGCCTTCCTGCACCTTCGCCGTGTTCTTCACCGCGCCGAGGCCCGTCGTGACGCCGCAGCCCAGCAGGCAGACCTGCTCGGGGTTCGCGTCCGGGTTGATCTTCGCGAGCGACACTTCGGCGACGACGGTGTATTCGCTGAACGTCGAGCAGCCCATGTAGTGATAGACCGGCTGGCCGTTGTAGCTGAACCGCGTGGTGCCGTCGGGCATCACGCCCTTGCCCTGGGTGGCGCGCACCGACACGCACAGGTTGGTCTTGCCGCTCTTGCAGAACAGGCACTCGCCGCATTCGGCGGTGTAGAGCGGAATGACGTGGTCGCCGGGTTTGACGCTGGTCACGCCTTCGCCGACTTCCACCACGATGCCGGCGCCTTCATGACCCAGCACGGCCGGGAAGAGGCCTTCGGGGTCGTCGCCCGACAGCGTGAAGGCGTCGGTATGACAGACACCGGTATGGGTGATCTTGACGAGCACTTCGCCCTTGCGGGGCGGTTCGACGTCGATTTCGACGATCTGGAGCGGCTTACCCGCTTCAAACGCAACTGCGGCACGTGATTTCATGACAATCCTGTTGAAAAAATCATCGAATGGAGCGGAGCGTCGACGATCCTGCGCCGGTCAACGCAGGTAGGACCGGACGAGGGTCACGATATCGTCGATCGATTCGGAAGCAGGCCGCGGGGCATCCGCGAGCTGGGTGAATTCCTCGCGCAGATGGCTTTCGAGCACGCCGGCCATCACGCCGTTGATCGCGCCGCGGATCGCCGCCAGCTGCTGCAGTACCGGACCACAGTCGGCGCCTTCCTCGAGCGCCTGCTCGAGCGCATTCAGCTGCCCGCGGACACGGCGCACGCGGGTCAGGACGCGTTTTTTCTCTGCGGGGGAATGCGGCATGGGATCGTGGTTTCCGGATACTGGGGGGCAGTATAGAACAATGCGGTGCCGGAGGTATACCCGGTCGTGCCCGGATGCCGCAGGGCCGCCGCCGGCGGGGTGCCCGATGCCGGCGCGCGATCGGCGTCAGATCAGCAGCGAGAGCGTGCGGAACAGCGCGAGATCGTCCTTGCGCGCCGAGCGCGCATGCCGCCGGATCACCTGCAGCAGGCAATCGATGAAGCAGCGCGCGGCGTCGCTCAGCGTGCTGCTGCGGCGCGTGACGACGCCGAGTTCGCTCGGCTCGAAGGTCTCCTTCAGCGACAGCACGCGCATCCGCTCGCCGAATGGCGGCACCGCCGCGAGGATCGTCGGGCACCACGTGCACATGCCGGCCTGCTCGAGCATCGTCTGCAGCATCGCGACCGACTGCGCGCGCACGATGCGCCGCTCGTCGATCTGCGCGCCGTGCCGCGTGAACAGGTAGTCGACGAGCGCGGCCTGGCCGTCGGCCGACGAATTCAGCACCCAGTCGCAATCGAGCAAGTCGTGCACCGACGTCGCGCGTTCGCGCGGATGCCCGGCGCGCACCATCACCGACGTCTCGTAGCGCAGCAGCGGCTCGAACGCGAACTCCTGCGCGCCGCTGCCGGCCTGCACGTGGCCGAGCGCGAAATCCATGCTGCCGTCGCGCAGCAGCGGTTGCGCGACGGCCATCAGCGCTTCGTACAGTTCGAGGCGCACGTCGGGCATCCGCTCGCGAAACTGCAGCACGGTTTCCGCGAGGAAGGTCATCGTCAGCCACGGCGTGACGCCGACGCTCAGCCGCCCCTCGACGCGCCCGCGCATCCGTTCGAGATCGCTTTGCGCATGCTCGAGCTGCTTGAGCACGAGTTTCGCGTGCGTGAGCAGGGTCTTCCCGTATTCGGTGAAGCCGATGCCTTCCGGCGCGCGCACCAGCAGCGGCAGGCGCTCGCTGGCCTCCAGCTCGCGCAGCGCACGCGTGACGGCCGCCTGCGACAGCCCGAGCGTGCGCGCCGCGCCGCGGATGCTCCCGGCCTCCGCGCTCGCGACGAGCGCCTGCAACTGATGCAGCTTGATCGTGCTCATGGTGTGAAAGGGTGCGAAAGGGTGTGATAGCCGACAACGAAAGGTTGTCATCATAACGAAACTGCGGCTGTTCGCCGGCTTTTTCGCTGCCTACGATCTCGCCCACGACCTGCCACTCCGGCAGTCGCCACGCGGCACCTGGAAAGGAGTAACGGGGTTGGATCGAGTACGCATTCCGCCTGAAATGGCGGCCATCGAGACGGAGATGATCGCGCTGCGCCGCCGGCTGCATGCCCATCCGGAACTCGGTTTCGACGAACACGCGACGAGCGGGCTCGTCGCCGATTGCCTGACAACATGGGGTTATCGGGTCACGCGCGGCCTCGGCGGCACCGGCGTGGTCGGCACGCTCACGCGCGGCGCAGGGAAGCGGCTCGGGCTGCGCGCGGACATGGATGCGCTGCCGATCCGCGAGACGACCGGGCTGCCGCATGCGAGCCGGCACGACGGCGTGATGCATGCGTGCGGCCACGACGGCCATACGGCGATGCTGCTCGCCGCCGCCCGTTGCATCGCGCAGCGCGGGCGCTTCAGCGGCACGCTGAACCTGATTTTCCAGCCGGCGGAGGAAGGGCTGGGCGGCGCGAAACGAATGCTCGACGACGGGCTGTTTACGCAGTTCCCGTGCGATGCCGTGTTCGCGATGCACAACGTGCCGGGCCTGCCGGCCGGCGTGCTCGGCTTCTGCGACGGCCCGGCGATGGCGTCGGCCGACGAGGTACGCGTTCGCGTGACCGGGCGCGGCGGCCACGGCGCGGCGCCGCACACGACGATCGATCCGGTGGTCGTCTGCGCGTCGATCGTGATGGCGCTGCAGACGGTCGCGTCGCGAAACGTCAATCCGCAGGAACTGGCGATCGTCACGACCGGCTCGATCCACGCGGGCACCGCATCGAACGTGATTGCGCCGCATGCGGATCTCGAACTGAGCGTGCGGGCGCTGTCGCCGGACGTGCGCGCGCTGCTCGAACGGCGCATTCGCGCGATCGTGCACGGCCAGGCCGACAGCTATGGTGCTACGGCCGAGATCGACTATCGCCACGGTTATCCGGTGCTCGTGAATCACGCGGCGGAAACGGCGTTCGCGCGCGATGTCGCGCGCGAATGGGGCGGCGACGATGCGCTGATTCCGCATCTGCGGCCGATCGCGGCGAGCGAGGATTTCGCGTTCATGCTCGACGCGTGCCCGGGCAGCTACCTGTCGATCGGCAACGGCGACGGCGCGGCCGGCTGCGGGCTGCACAACCCCGGCTACGATTTCAACGATGCGTGCCTCGCGACGGGCGCGAGCTACTGGATCGCGCTCGCCGAGCGCTACCTCGCGTGACGCGCGGCCGGACCGATTCGATTTACCTTCAACGACGGCAACAAGGAGACTGGCAATGAAACAATGGATGGCGGCGCTCGCGGTGGCGCTGACGGCAACGACGGTGGCAGGCGCCGCGCATGCGGGCGACTGGACGGGCAAGGAGATCCGCCTCGCGGTCGATCCCACCTATCCGCCGCTCGAATACAAGCAGCCCGACGGCACGCTGACCGGCTTCGGGATCGACATCACGAACGCGTTGTGCGCGGAGCTGCGCGCGCGCTGCGTGTGGGTCGAGTCGAGTTTCGACGGGATGATTCCGGGGCTGCTCGCGCGCAAGTTCGACGTGATCGCGTCGTCGATGACGATCACGCCGAAGCGCATGCAGCAGATCGCGTTCACGAACCGGATCTCGAACGCGCCGGCGCGGCTGGTCGCGCGCAAGGGTTCGCCGCTGCTGCCGACGGCCGCGTCGCTGAAGGGCAAGCGGGTCGGCGTCGAGCAGGGTTCCGCGCAGGCCGACTATGCGATCGCGAACTGGCAGCCGGCCGGCGTGCAGATCGAGTCGTACCAGAACCAGGACCAGGTCTATGCCGATCTCGTGAGTGGGCGGCTCGACGCGGCGTTCCAGGCGTCGATCGCGGCGAGCGACGGCTTCCTGAAGAAGCCGCAGGGCAAGGATTTCATGTTCGTCGGTGCGGCGATCGACGACGCGAAGTACTTCGGACAGGGCGACGGTCTCGGGCTGCGCAAGCAGGACACCGAGCTGCGCGATGCATTCAACCGCGCGCTGGCGACGATTCTCGCGAACGGTACGTATCAGCGGATCAACCGCAAGTACTTCGACTTCGACATCTACGGCACGAAGTAAGCAGAGCCGACCCGTATCGCAAGGGTTGGGATAACGATATCAATAAGGAAAACGAATGAACTGGAGATTGTTTTTCGTCGCGATGCCGGCACTGTGCGCGGCACCGGCGTTCGCGCAAAGCAGCGTCACGTTGTACGGGTTGATCGATGCGGGCATCGACTATACGAACAACGTCGGCGGCCACGGTGATTGGCAGATGGCGAGCGGCTTCGCGCAGGGCAGCCGCTGGGGGCTGAAGGGCACCGAGGATCTCGGCGGCGGCTACAACGCGCTGTTCCAGATCGAGAGCGGCTTCAACGTGAACAGCGGCACGCTCGCGCAGGGCGGCCGCATGTTCGGGCGGCAGGCTTACGTCGGGCTCGGCAGCACGCGCTTCGGCACGCTCACGCTCGGCCGGCAATACGACTCGGTCGTCGACTATCTCGCGCCGACGACCGCGAACGGCAGTTGGGGCACTTATCCGTTCTCGCATCCGCTCGACAACGACAACACCGGCAACACGTTCCGCGTGAACAACACGGTCAAGTACGCGAGCCCGGATTTTGCCGGCTTCTCGTTCGGCGGCACGTACAGCTTCAGCAACGACACCGGGTTCGCGAACAACCGGCAGTGGAGTGTCGGTGCGCAGTACGAGCAGGGCGGCCTGCTCGTCGGCGCGGCGTTCCTGAACGCGGACAACCCGGGCGCGACGGCCGGCGGTGCGATCGCGGGCTCGGGGTCGGTCGGCGCTGATGCGAACTTCGCGTCGGCGCGGCTGCGGATTTTCGGGGCGGGCGTCAATTACACGGCAGGGCCCGCGACGGTCGGGTTCGCGTATACCAACAGCAACGTCACGCGGCCGACCGCGAACGTCGGCTACCTGTTCGGCGACGAGACGATCGAACCCGTCACCGGGCCGCTCGCGGGCGGCACGGTCACGGCGATCAAGTATCAGAACTTCGAAGTGAACGGTAAATACCAGTTCACGCCGGCGTTCTTCGTGGGCGCGCAGTATGTGTATACGACCGTGCGTTATGAAGCGACCACCGGCAGCGCGAAACCGAAGATCCATTCGATCGGGCTGATGGCCGACTACAACCTGTCGAAGCGCACCGACGTCTACCTGATGGGCGCGTACCAGCGGGTTGCCGGCGACGCGACGGGCTCGTCGCTCGAACAGGCGTATGTCCCGGGGGCGGCCGATCTTTCGTCGACGTCGAAGCAGTTGATGGTGCATGCGGGGATCCGGCATAAGTTCTGACCGGATCGGGGTCGAGGGATCGAAGGGCGGGGTGGGCGGCCGGCCTGGCGTCGCCCGCCCGCACAAGCGGCGCATTCCGGCAAGGACCCGCCGCAGGCACGTCAGCAGCATTTCCGAGTTGCCTGTAGTAGTTTGCGTCGGCTTCAGCGGGCGGAATGGAGCCGAGCGGCTCCATCAGCCGATGATGGTTGTACCAGGCCACCCATTCCAGCGTCGCCAGTTCAACGGATTCTCGCGTTTTCCATGGGGCGCGCCGATGAATCCGTTCCGTCTTGTACAAACCGCTGATCGTTTCGGCCAGCGCGTTATCGAAGCTGCCGCCACGCGCCAGCCAACGATGCGACGGGCGAGCACGTCGATCACCAATGCCACGGTCGTTATTCACCGACCTTCGTTTCCGACTCGGCGCGTTTCGCTAGATGTTCGACCATTCTTTGTGCTGCGGGCTGGATAGTGTCAAAGGTCTTGAAACAGACGACGAAGCGGCGCCGGGCCCATGAATCGGTGAGGGGGATGACCCGTACGCCGAGCGACTGCCGGTAAGCGGCCGCAACTTCGACAGGGATGACGCTGATCCCCAAACCGGCGGCCACGACGCGAAAGGCTGCGTCGAAACTCGACACGATCACGCGATACGACACGGTCCGGCCCCGATCCGCGGCTGCTCGCCTGAGCATCGTGTGAACGGCCGTGGCGGGCGGCAGTCCGACGTGATCGAAGTCGAGCGTGTCGTCGAAACCGACTGATTGAAGCCCGGCAAGCGGATGCTCCGGGTGCACGGCGAGCGCCAGCCGATCATGCCGATATGAACGCGCCTGCAGTCCTTGCAAGTCGACGTTGTCCCAGCACACGCCGACCGCAGATGCTCCTTCGCGTACCTGCCGGACGAGGTCGCGCGACAGGCGCTCTTCGACGTCGACCGTGATGTTCCGGTTGGCGGGGTCGCGCATGAACGATGCGATGTCGTCCAGTAACACTTCCGCGATCGCGGACGCCGACGCGCAGATGCTCACGCGCCCCTGCAGCCCGTCGCCGATCGCGATGACGTCGGCCGCGATCCGGTCCATCGTGAACAGCATGCTGCGCGCATGCTCGAGCAGCGCGACGCCGGCCGGCGTGGGCGTAACGCCGCGTCGCGACCGTGTCAGCGCCGGCGCGCCGAGGTCGCTCTCGAGCTGCGCGATGCGCTTGCTGATCGCCGAAGGCTCGATATGCGCTTCCTTCGCGGCTCGCGCGATGTTGCCGTGATCACACGCGGCCACGAACAGTCGTAGTGTCTTGAGGTCGAGGTCGCGCATCGGTGCTGTCTCCATGAGTCGATACGTTCCGGGTCGGAAGTTTTCTGCCCGTTTCGGCCGGTATCCGTGTTCTTCGGGAACGTCGGAAATTACCACGACGACGTCCCGCCGGCGCGCCGTGCGGGTTTTCTTCAGAAGATTTCGTGACGACGGCCGGCCCGTTCGCAACGCGGACGCGGCCACATTTCTGAGATTCCGTTTCGGAACGTTATAGCTTCCAAATCGATACTTTACGTCGCTTTCGGAATCTATAGAGTAAGGGCTATCGCCGGCGTGCAATGACCGGCCACAGATTGCGGAGACAGCAACCCCATGCCTTCTTTTCCCTCCCATGTCGTGATTCGCGAGGTCGGATTGCGTGACGGCCTGCAGAGCATCCAGACCGTTCTGCCGACCGAGCGCAAGATCGAATGGATTGCCGATGCGTACGCAGCCGGCCAGCGCGAGATCGAAGTCGGTTCCTTCGTGCCGGCACGGCTTCTGCCGCAACTTGCGGATACGGCCGAGCTCGTCGCCTACGCGAAAACGCTACCGGGCCTCACCGTGTCGGTGCTGGTGCCCAACCTGAAAGGCGCGCAGCGCGCCATCGAGACTTGCGCCGACTTGTTGCTCGTGCCGGTGTCCGCGAGCCGCGAACACAGCCTCGCGAACCTGCGCAAGACGCCCGACGAAGTGATCGCCGAGGTTGCGCATATCCGCGCCGAGCGCGACGCCGCCGGATCGACGACGCTGATCGAAGGCGGCATCGGCACGGCATTCGGCTGCACGATCAAGGGGCGCGTCGAACCGGACGAAGTCTTGCGTTGCATGCAGGCGCTGCTCGATGCGGGCGCGGATCGCGTCAGCATCGCCGATACGGTCGGCTATGCGGGGCCAGCGGCCGTTCGTGACCTGTTCGAGCGTGCGCGTCGCATTGCAGGCGAGCGCTTCTATTGCGGCCACTTTCATGACACGCGCGGCCTCGCGCTCGCCAACATCTATGCCGCGCTGGAAACCGGTGTCGCGCGTTTCGACGCGACGCTCGCAGGAATCGGCGGGTGTCCTCATGCACCGGGCGCAAGCGGCAATGCGTCGAGCGAGGACCTCGCGTTCATGCTGGACGAGATGGGCGTCGACACCGGTATCGACCTGACGGCGCTGCTGGTGCTGCGCGCCAAGGTCGCGCGCTGGCTCGACGGCGAAACGCTGCATGGCGCGCTGTGGCGTGCCGGTCTGCCGAAAACGCATCTTGCATCGACAGCGCTCAATGCCTGAGGACCTCATGGAAACCAACGCAAGACTTCCGCTCGACGGTGTGCGCGTGATCGAGTTTACACACATGGTCATGGGGCCGACGTGCGGGATGATCCTCGCGGATCTCGGCGCGGAGGTCATCAAGATCGAGCCGCCCGGCGGCGACAAGACGCGCAAGCTGCCGGGCCTCGGCATCGGCTTCTTCCGCACCTTCAACCGCAACAAGAAGAGCGTCGTTCTCGACATCAACACACCGGAGGGCAGGGACGCCGCGCTCGCGCTGATCGGCACGTGCGACGTGATGCTCGAGAACTTCCGCCCGGGCTTGATGACGAAGCTCGGTCTCGACTACGACACGCTTTCGAGTGCGTTTCCACGGCTCGTCTACGTGTCGCACAAGGGATTCCTGCCCGGCCCCTACGAGAAGCGTCTCGCGCTCGACGAAGTCGTGCAAATGATGGGTGGACTGTCGTACATGACGGGGCCGGTGGGCCGGCCGTTGCGTGCGGGAACATCGGTCAACGACATCATGGGTGGCATGTTCGGCGCGATCGGCGTGCTGGCCGCGTTGCGCGAACGGGATGTCACCGGACGCGGACAGGAGGTACAAAGCGCGCTCTTCGAAAACTGCGTGTTCCTCTCCGCGCAGCACATGCAGCAGTATGCAATGACGCATGAAGCGCCGCCGCCGATGCCCGCGCGCGTGTCCGCATGGAGCGTGTATGACGTGTTCACGCTTGCCGACGGCGAACAGCTGTTCATCGGCGCCGTTAGCGACAAGCAGTTCGTCACGCTGTGCGACGTCCTCGGCCGCCCGGATCTGCCGGCGGAGCCGCGCTTCGCGAGCAACGCATTGCGTGTGGCGGTTCGGCCCGAATTGCTCGAAGCGCTCGGCGCCGTGCTCAAGGACCATCGTGTCGACGAACTGATGCCGAAGCTCGAGGCCGCGGGCATTCCGTACGCGCCGATCGTGCGACCGGAGCAGCTGTTCGACGACCCGCATCTGAAGGCCAGCGGCGGACTCGTGCCGATGGAGACCGACGACGGCACGATGACCGATGTTGTCTTGTTGCCGCTGACGATGGGAGGTCGGCGGCCGGGCGTACGGCAGGCGCTCGCTCGGGTCGGCGAACACACGCACGAGATTCTTTCGCGACTGCGCGGACGAGCGAGCGCATGACCTTCCAGGCGCACTCGCGAAAGCGGTGAGGGAACCGACGGACGAACAGGTTGCGAACCTGCTCGAGGACAGATCCGCCGAGGTGTCGTAGGGAAACACAGTTGAACAACGCGCTCCACGCATGACGTGCGCGGAGCGCGATACACCGGCAGACGGACCACGATCCAACAACAAGGCCGTCGACATTTGCCGTATCCAGGAGACATACATGCATTCCACCGCAACCGCGGATTCCCGTCCGCACGATCAACTCGTCGTCAACGTCGACAACTCGCCGGGTGCCGCAATCGCCGCGCGTATGGATTGTCTTCCGATCACCCGCCATCTATGGATGCTGGTGCTGCTGATCTCATTGGGTGGCTTTTTCGAAGTCTACGACCTGATCTTCACCGGCTACATCGCGCCGGGCATGACGAAGAGCGGGGTGCTGCAAACGACCACGCACGCGTTTTTCGGCTTCACCGGGATCGCCGGCTTCATCGCCGCGACGTTCGCCGGCCTGTTCGTCGGGACGTTCGGACTGGGCTGGCTGCCCGATCGATACGGCCGGCGCTCGGTGTTCACGGTCTCGCTGCTCTGGTATTCGGTCGGTTCAGTGATCATGGCCTTCCAGACCACCCCGGAGGGGATGATTTTCTGGCGCTTCATCACCGGCATCGGCGTCGGGGTCGAAATCATCACGATCGACAGCTATGTGACGGAGGTTGTGCCACAACACATGCGAGGCCGCGCGATGGCGTTCAACCAGAGTGTGATGTTCGCGGCGGCTCCAGTCGCCGCGATCCTGTCGTACTGGCTCGTACCGACCACGGTGTTCGGTATCGAAGGGTGGCGCATCGTGGTGCTCGCAGGCGCGGCCGGCGCATTGCTGGTGTGGTTCATCCGGCGCGGTGTGCCTGAGAGCCCGCGGTGGCTCGCCATACGCGGAAAACTCGACGCGAGCGACGCGATCGTGCGGAACATCGAGGCGATCGTCGAGCGTCAGTCGGGGCGGTCGCTGCCGCCCCCGTCGCAGGTCGTGGTGCAGCCGAAGCATCGACGTGCATCGCTTGCGGAGTTGTGGCAGCAACCGTATCGATCACGCATGGTGATTCTGATTGTCTTCAACTTCTGCCAGGCGATCGGCTACTACGGTTTTGCGAGCTGGGTGCCGACGCTGTTGATCAGCCAGGGCATCACGGTCACGAAAAGCCTGCTCTATTCGTTCATCATCGCGTTCGCGTTGCCGATCGGGCCGCTGCTGGCGATGGCGGTCGCCGACAGGATCCAGCGCAAATACCTGATCGTTGGCGGTGCGTTGATCGTGATCGTATGCGGGATGGCGTTCGCACATGCCAGGACGATGGCACCGCTGATCATCCTCGGTGTGTTGATCAGCTTCGCCGGCCAGATCATCTCGGTCTGCTATCACGCGTACCAGGCAGAGTTGTTCCCGACAGCGATACGGGGCCGGGCCAACGGCATCGTGTATTCGGCCAGCCGGGTCGGTGCGATGATGTCGGGCTTTCTGATCGCATTCCTTCTCCGTGATTTCGGCGTGCCAGGGGTATTTGCCGGCATCACGGCATGCATGCTGATGGTCGCGGTGTCAATCGGCCTCTTTGGACCGAAGACCAATGGTGTGCGGCTCGAGGAACTGAACCACTGACCAGTCACGATTATCTCGACAACCGCGACGCGTACAAGGGCACGTTGCGGTTTGATGGATCGAAGATCGGTCCGGCATGGGGATCTTGCCATCGCCAGGCCGACGATGCCAAGGCCGTCAAGTGGCAGCCGGTGTTCGGCGACGATTGGCCGGCGAACCGATAGTTCCGGCGTCCGAATCGAACCCTCACCCCCGCGCCACCCCCGTCGACTCCCGCACGACAAGCTCCGGCGCCCCGATCGTATGCACGGCGGCAGCCGGCTCGATCCCGTCGATCATGTCGAGCGTCAGCGCGATCGCCCGCGCGGCGATCTGCGATGTTGGAAACCGCACCGTCGTCAGCGCGGGGCGGAACTGGTGCGCGAGCTGGATATCGGTCATGCCGATCACCGACAGATCGGCCGGCACGCGCAGGCCGAGATCGGCGGCCGCCTGCATCGCGCCGATCGCCATCAGGTCGTTGGTCGCGAACAGCGCGGTGAGGCCGGGCTGCGCCCTCAGTAACGCAGCAGCCGCTTCGTAGCCGCCTTCGATCGAGTCGTGCGCCGACACGGTCGTCAACGCGTCCGCCGGATGGCCACGTGCCGCGAGTTCGTCGGCGAAGCCGCGCAGCCGCACCGACTGCGGGCCGCCCGATCCCCTGCCGACGAGCGCGCCGAACGCGCGATGCCGCAGCCCGGACAGGTGCGTGGCCGCCAGCGCCCCCGCCGCCGCGAAATCGACCGTCACGCACGGCAGCGTGCGCGACGCATGCACGTGCTCCCACATGCACAGCACGATCGACGCACCGTGGCGTGCGATGTCGGCCAGCTCGGCTTCGGCGAGGTCGGTGTTCATCACGATCGCGCCGGCGGCGAGCGTCCCCGCGATCCGCTCGAGGTAGTTGCGCGTGATGGCCGGATCGTCGTCGGTATTCGACACCAGCAGGTAATGGCCGCGCTTGCGCGCCTCGCGCTCCGCGGCCAGCACGAACTCCGGATAGAACGGGTTCGTGATGTTCGACAGCATCAGCGCGAGCGTCGACGTGCGGCCCTCGGCCAGCGCGCGCGCGGTCAGGTTCGGCCGATAGCCGAGTTCGCGGATCGCGGCCATCACGCGTTCGACGGTCGCCGGCTTCACCTTCTGCGGATTGCGCAGCACGTTCGAGACGGTCGCAGCAGTGACGTTCGCGCGCTGCGCGACTTGCGCGAGCGTCACCATGCGCGGCCTGCAGGTGGTCGGGAGAAGAGGCGCGACGGAAGCGAAGCGGGGGAGTGTCTGCTCATATTCTGGGAGTGCGTCCCAC
The DNA here is from genome assembly GCF_003854225.1 of Burkholderia sp. Bp8986. Taxonomy (NCBI): domain Bacteria; kingdom Pseudomonadati; phylum Pseudomonadota; class Betaproteobacteria; order Burkholderiales; family Burkholderiaceae; genus Burkholderia; species Burkholderia sp. Bp8986. The sequence continues at coordinate 101,327 of NZ_QTQM01000008.1, forward strand.
TAGTTGCACAAGGACAGGCGATACGCTAATTTCTCGGCACATCAGATCAAGGAGACGACATGGTACGGCGAACCGGGCGAATTGCACCACTGAAATTTAAGCGATTAAATTTCTCGATCCGTAGCGCCTGACCGGAAGAGGAGAGCGCGATGACCGCCATTTCATTGAAGGACGTCTCGAAGCGCTACGGCGACCATGCGCCGGTGCTGCGCGACGTGAACCTCGAGATCGCGTCGCACGAGTTCTGCGTGTTTCTCGGTCCGTCGGGGTGCGGCAAGTCCACGCTGTTGCGGATGATCGCCGGGCTCGAGGACGTGACCGAAGGCGAGCTGCGGATCGGCGGTGCGCGGATGAACGACACGCCGCCCGCCGAGCGCGGCGTCGCGATGGTGTTCCAGAGCTATGCGCTGTTTCCGCACATGACCGTGTTCGACAACATCGGCTTCGGCCTGCGCATCGCCGGCACGCCGAAGGACGAGATCCGCCGCCGCGTGACCGAAGCCGCGCGCGTGCTGCAGCTCGACGCGCTGCTCGATCGCAAGCCGAAGGCGTTGTCGGGCGGCCAGCGGCAGCGCGTCGCGATCGGCCGCGCGATCGTGCGCGAGCCGCGCGTGTTCCTGTTCGATGAGCCGCTGTCGAATCTCGACGCGACGCTGCGCGGCCAGACACGCGTCGAGATTGCCCGCCTGCACGCACGCTTCACGCAATCGAGCTCCGTCTACGTGACGCACGACCAGATCGAGGCGATGACGCTGGCCGACCGGATCGTGCTGCTGCACGCGGGCGACGACGTCGCGCGCTTCGGCAGCATCGCACAGGCCGGTGCGCCGCTCGAGCTGTATCACCGGCCGGCCAACCGCTTCGTCGCGGGCTTCATCGGCTCGCCGCGGATGAACTTCCTGCCGGCGGTCGTCGAAGCGGGCGATGCGCATGGCTGCCGGCTGCGCCTGGACGGAACCGGCGAAACGCTGACGCTGCGCGATCGGCCGTTGCCGCGACACGTCGGCAGCGGCGCGCGCGTGACGCTCGGGATTCGTCCCGAGCATCTGACGGTCGCCACGGCGGGCGATGCCGACTTGCCGGCGATCGTGCGTGACGTCGTACTCGTCGAGCAGCTCGGCGAAGCCGCGTACGTGCATCTCGACCAGCCCGGCGGCGTGCCGCTGCTCGCGAAACTGCCGGGCCAGGCCGCGTTGCGGCGCGGCGAGCGGCATGCATTCCGCGTGTCGCCGTCGTGCTGCCACCTGTTCGACGAGGCCGGCATCGCGTTGCCGGCCGTCCACGCCGAAGCGGCGTTCGCGTAGCGGCGCACTGCCGACCCGCCGCGCGCGACGCGGCACCCATCACACCAATACCAGGAGACAACGATGAGACTTCGTGCGAGCCGATTGCTGCTTGCCCTGACGACTGCCGCGGCGTGCGCCGCGGGGACGGCCGATGCGGGCACGCTGAAGGTGAACGTCGCCGCGCGCGGCAACCAGCGTGCGACGTGGCAGGCGGCGTTCGACCAGTTCCACAAGGCGAATCCGGATATCGACCTGAAGGTCAGCTACGTCGGCGAGGAGGCGTACAAGGTGCAGATGTCGGGCTGGCTCGCGACCGATCCGCCCGACGTGCTGAGCTGGAACAACGGCGAACGGCTCGCGTACTTCGCGAAGCGCGGGCTGATCGAGGACCTGAGCGCGGACTGGCAGAAGAACGGCTGGAACGACACGTATGCGGCCGTGAAGCAGTCGTCGACCTACGGCGGCAAGCTCTATAGTTTGCCGCTCGGCTACGACGCGTATGGGTTGTTCTACCGCAAGGACCTGTTCGAGAAGGCCGGCATTCACGGCGAGCCGGCCGACTGGGCGCAGTTTCTCGACGCGTGCCGCAAGCTGAAGGCGGCGGGCATCGCGCCGGTCGCGGTGGCCGCGCGCGATGCGTGGACGCTGGCCGCGTGGTTCGACTACCTCGACCTGCGGATCAACGGCTACGCATTTCACCAGAAACTGATGGCCGGCGACGTCGCGTATACCGATCCGCGCGTGCGGGCCGTGTACGCGGCCTGGAAGAAGCTGATCGACGACAAGTATTTCATCGACAACGCGCTGTCCTACGACGTCGATTCGCTGAGCCCGCTGATCGTCAACGGCCAGGCCGCGATGACGCTGATGGGCACCTGGTATTCGGCGGGCCTGCTGAGTGCGGCGCGCAATCCGATCGGCTTCTTCCGCTTCCCGGTGATCGATGCGTCGGTGCCGCTTGCGGAAGATGGCCCGGTCAACGTGCTGATCGTGCCGGCGAAGGCGCACAACAAGACGGACGCGCGCCGCTTCCTCGCGTTCATGGGGCAACCGGCCGTCAGCGGCGAGTTCGCGAAGGGAATGGGGCAACTGCCGTCGAACAACAAGGCGCCCGAGCCGCAGGACCCGATCTCGAAGATCGGCTTTCGCACGCTCGCGACGACGCCCGGCGGCATCGCGCAGTTCTACGACCGCGACATGACGAAGGAAATGGCGGACGAGGGGATGAAGGCGATGCAGCAGTTCCTGTCGGACCCGACGCAGCTCGACGCGATCCTGCAGCGCCTCGATCAGGCCCGCAAGCGGATCTACCGGAAGTAGCGCGCCATGCGGCCGGGCCGGCGCATGCCGGTCCGGTCCTTCGTTGCCACCGTTCGCAGAAGGTCACCTCATGTCAACCAGCCTGTCCGAAAGCGCCGCGCGCCGCGAAGCCGGCCCGCAGCGGCATGCGCGCGCGTCGCTCGCGCGCCGGCGCAACCGCGCGGCCCTGTGGTTCGTGCTGCCGGGATTCGCGCTCTTCACCGTGTTCGTGCTGTATCCGATCGTCAGCAGCATCTGGCTGAGCGTCCATCACTGGGACGGGATGACGCCGATGACGTATGCCGGGCTCGACAATTATCGCGAGCTGCTGCAGTCCGATACGTTCTACGTCGCGCTGAAGAACAACGTGCTGTGGCTCGCGCTGTTCCTTGCCGCGCCGCCGCTCGGCCTCGCGCTCGCGCTGTACCTGAACCAGAACGTGTTCGGCATCCGGCTCGTGAAGTCGCTGTTCTTCGCGCCGTTCGTGTTGCCGGGCGTCGTCGTCGGCCTGGTGTTCTCGTGGTTCTACGATCCGACGTTCGGGCTGCTGAAGCTGATCGTCGGACACGGGATCCCGGTGCTCGGCGATCCGCGCTATGCGACCTACGGCGTGATCGTCGCCGCGCTCTGGCCGCAGATTCCGTTCTGCATGATCCTCTACCTGACCGGGCTCACCGGCATCAACGGCGAGATCGTCGAAGCGGCGCGGATGGAAGGGGCGCGCGGCTTCACGCTGCTGTGGCACGTGATCCTGCCGCAATTGCGGCCGGCGACCTTCATGGCGGTGGTGCTGACCGTGATCGGCGCGCTGCGCAGCTTCGACCTGATCTCCGTGATGACGGGAGGCGGCCCGTTCGACAGCTCCACCGTGCTCGCGTACTTCATGGTCGACCAGGCGATCAAGTACTACCGCGAAGGCTATTCGGCCGCGATCGCGGTCGTGCTGTTCGCGATCATGCTCGTCTATATCGTGTGGCAGCTGCGCAAGCTGGTGCGCGTCGAATCCTAAGGATCACCAACATGTATCCGATGCCTGTGTCACGCTGGGGACGTCCCGCCCGCCTGCTGTACCGCCTGTCGCTGCCGTGCGCGCTCGCGCTGTGGCTCGTGCCGCTGCTCGCGGTGCTCGTCACGTCGATCCGCTCGACCGACGAGATCACGGCCGGCCATTACTGGGACTGGCCGAAGCAGTTCGCGCTGCTCGACAACTACGGCACCGCGCTCACGCAGACGCCGATGCTGCATTACTTCGCGAACAGCATCCTGATCACGGTGCCGTCGGTCGCGGCATCGATCCTGCTCGCGTCGCTCGCGGGGCACGCGCTCGCGAACTACCGGTTCCGCGGCAATCTCGTGCTGCTCGGGCTGTTCGTGGCCGGCAACTTCGTGCCGATCCAGATCCTGATGATCCCGGTGCGGCAGATCATGCTCGGCGTCGGCCTGTACAACACCGTGTGGGCGCTCGTGCTGTTCCATACCGCGTTCCAGACCGGCTTCTGCACGCTGTTCCTGCGCAACTTCATCCGCGAGTTGCCGTTCGAGCTGATCGAGGCCGCGCGCGTCGAAGGCGCGTCCGAATGGGCGATCTACTGGCGCGTCGTGCTGCCGCTGGTGCGGCCGGCGCTCGCGGCACTCGCGATCCTCGTATTTGCGTTCGTGTGGAACGACTACTTCTGGGCGCTGTGCCTCACGCAAGGCGACGACGCGGCGCCGATCACCGTCGGCGTCGCCGCGCTCAAGGGGCAGTGGACGACCGCCTGGAACATCGTGTCGGCCGGCTCGGTGCTCGCGGCGCTGCCGTCGGTCCTGATGTTCTTCGCGATGCAGAAGCACTTCGTCACCGGGCTCACGTTCGGCGCGACCAAGGGCTGACCCGTCCCATCCTCTTTCATCTGCAAGGAATCCACGATGCACCTCGGCGTTTGCTATTACCCCGAACACTGGCCGCGCGAACAATGGGAGCGCGATGCGCGACGGATGGCCGAACTGGGCCTGACCCGCGTGCGGATCGCCGAATTCGCGTGGAGCCGGATGGAGCCGGAACCCGGCCGCTACGACTGGGCGTGGCTCGACGAGGCGATCGACACGCTCGCCGGCCAGCAGCTGAAGATCGTGCTCGGCACGCCGACCGCCGCGCCGCCGAAATGGCTCGTCGATCGCCATCCGGAGATCCTGCCGATCGGCGCGGACGGCGCGGTGTGGCAGTTCGGCTCGCGTCGCCACTACGATATCGCGAGCCCCGTGTATCGCGAGCACTGCGTGCGCATCGTGGACGCGATGGCGCGGCGCTACGGCGCGCATCCGGCGGTGATCGCATGGCAGACCGACAACGAGCTTGGCTGCCACAACACGCTGCCGAGCTATACGCGTGCGGCGCTCGAAGGTTTTCGCGCGTGGCTCGCGGTGCGCTACGGCGATATCGGCGCGCTGAATCGCGCGTGGGGCAACGTGTTCTGGAGCATGGAGTATCGCGGCTTCGACGAGATCGAACTGCCGCGCCATACGCCGACCGATGCGAATCCCGCCCATCTGCTCGACTTCCGCCGCTATCAGTCGGATGAGGTCGCGCGGTTCCATGCCGTGCAGGTCGATGCGATCCGCCCGCACGCACCGGGCCGCGACGTGCTGCACAACTTCATGGGCTTTTTCACCGAGTTCGATCACTACGCGTTCGCGCGCGGCGGCCTCGACGTGGCCGCGTGGGACAGCTACCCGGTGCCGCGCACCGAAGTGCTGCCGCTCGACGAATCCGACAAGCGGCGCTGGGCCCGCACCGGGCACCCGGACGTGTCGGCGTTCTCGCACGACCTGTATCGCGGCGTCGGCAACGGCCGGATGTGGGTGATGGAGCAACAGGCGGGGCCCGTCAACTGGGGGCCGTACAACCCGGTGCCGCACGCCGGCGCCGTGCGGCTATGGACTTGGGAAGCGTTCGCGCATGGCGCGGAGCTCGTATCGTATTTCCGCTGGCGGCAGTATCCGCATGCGCAGGAGCAACTGCATTCGGGGCTCAACGCACCGGACGACCGGCTGTCGCCGGGCGGCCACGAAGTGGCGCGCGTCGCGCGTGAACTGGCTGCGCTGGATCCCGGGTGCTTCGCGGGTTCGGAACCTCCGGCGCGCGTCGCGCTGCTGTTCGACTACGAGGCGGACTGGATGATCCGGATTCAGCCGCATGGCGCCGACTTCGACTATCAGCAACATGCGTTCGACTGGTATCGCGCGCTGCGCGAACTCGGGATCGACGTCGATATCGTCGCGGCCGGTGCGGACGTGTCGCGTTATGCGTTCGTCGTCGCGCCGACGCTGCCGGTCGTCACGGATCGCATCGTCGAGCAGGCCGCGCGTGGCGATGCGCAGTGGCTGTTCGGGCCGCGCACGGGTTCGCGTACGGCGGCATTCGCCATCGCGCCGGGCCTCGCACCCGGCAAGCTGCGTGACGTGCTGCCGGTGCGGATCGGCCAGGTCGAATCGCTGCGGCCGTCGCTCGCCCCGCGCGTCGCGTTCGACGGCACCGACGGCCACGCGCTGAAATGGCGCGATCACGTCGATATGGAATCGATCACCGGTGTCGACGTGCTCGCGGCCTGCGACGACGGCGTGCCCGCACTCGTGCGGCGCGGCCACGTGACGATGGCGACCGCCTGCTTCGATCGCACGCTGTTGCGTGCGATCGTCGGCCGCTGCGCGTGCGACGCCGGACTGCCGGTGCGTGCATTGCCGGACGGCGTGCGCTTGCGCCGGCGCGGGCGCGTCGTATTCGCGTTCAACTACGGCGATGCAACGTGCACGCTGCCCGCGCCGGACGGTGCGCGCTTCGTGCTCGGCGGCCGCGAACTCGGCGCGGTCGACGTCGCCGCATGGGTCGAGCCGGACTGACGCAATGCCGTCGTTGCCGTCGCTGCGGTCACGTGTCGCGCGCCTCGCCGGGATCGCGCATTTCCTGCCGCTGTCCGGCGCGGCGCTGATGCTCGGCGTCGCGATGTCGTTTACGGCGCCGTACCTGTCGCTGTTCGGCGTGCAGGCGGCAGCAATGTCGCCGTTACTGGCCGGTGTATTCATGACGCTGATCGCGGCGAGCGGTGTCGTCGCGAGCACGTGGGCCGGACGCTGGTCCGATCGCCGCGACCGCCACCGGCCGTTGCTCGTCGCATCGCTCGCCGCTGCCGCGCTCGGTTTCGCGCTGCTGTGCGTGCTGCGCGCGCACGGGCCGGTGATCGCGGCCGGCACGATCCTGCTCGGCGCGGGGGCCGTGTCGTTGTCGCAGATCTTCGCGTTCGCGCGCGCGGTGCTGCCGGTCGATGACGACGCACAGCGCGAGCTCGCGTCGGCCGCGCTGCGCACGATGCTGTCGGTCGCGTGGGTGTTCGGGCCCGCGCTCGGCGCACTGATCCTCGCGCAGACGGGTTTCACCGGGCTCTTTCTCGCGGCTTCGGCGGGCTTTGTCGCGTGCGCGGCGATCGTCGTGCGGATTCCGGAGCCTGCGCGCCGTTCGGCCGCCGTTCGCGTGCGCGCGGTCGACTACGCTCCGGCGCCGTCGGGCGACGCTGCGTCGGTCGTCGTCACGCCGCGCGCGCGCGTGCTGCGGACCCTCGTCGCGCTCACGCTGATGGGGCTCGCGGCGAACGCGACGATGATCGTGCTGCCGCTGTACATCGTGCGCGGGCTCGGCGGCACGCCGGCGAACGTATCGGCCGCGCTGGGTCTGGCCGCGTTACTCGAGATTCCGATGATGCTGTGGCTCGGCATCCGGTCGACGCGGCTCGACAAGGCACGCTGGCTGACCGCGTGCGCGGTCGTGCATGCGGCGTATTTCATCGGGCTCGCGGCGGTGACGCGAGTCGACCTGATCCTGCCGCTGCAGTTGTTGAGCGCTTGTGTGGTCGCGATCACGTCGTGCCTCGGGATGACGCGCGTATGCGACCTGATGCCCACGCGCCCCGGCACCGCGACCGCGATGTTCTTCAGCACCGCGCGCGTCGGCTCGATCGCGTCGGGTGTGCTGTCGGGGGCGTGCGTCGACCTGTTCGGCTATCGCGCGACGTTCGCGGGGTGCTGCGGGCTCGCACTCGTGGCGTGCGTGCTGCTCGCGCTGGATGCGCGCGGCGAGCGGGGCGGTGTGAGCGGAACGGCGCAGCGAGCGGTATGAGCGACGCAAGCGACACAAGCGACACAAGCGACACCACACCGCCCGCACGACACCGCTTCAACCTACCGCACTGACGCACGATGCGCCGGTGCGGTGAATCGGCGATGCCGTGAAGCGTCAACGCTTGCGATACGCGTCGAGCGACGCCAGCGCATTGCCGTGGAAGTCGAACAGCGTATTGTTGTCCCACTGATCGCCCGCGCCCAGCTTCCAGCCGACACCCGGCGTCGGGATCCATTCCGGCTCCCACCAGAACACGCCCTTGCCGCGATTGCCCGGCACGCCCTTCACGATATCGACGACCGCCGCGAGGAACTGCGCCTGGCCGGCCGGCGACGGCGGGAACGCGGTCGAGCCGGTGTTCGTCATCGCATTCGGCTCCGAGTCGCCGTCGCTGGTGGTCCACGGATACGCGGTCTCGACGACGATCAGCTCCTTGTCGTAGCGCACGGCGAGATCGTTCGCGTTGGTGCGCAAGTCGTCGAGCGCGCCTTGCCACTGCGGGTAATACGACAGGCCGATCACGTCGAACGCGACACCGCGTTGCGTCGCGCTGTCGAACCACCAGCGGCTTTTCGCGTTGTCGCCGCCGCTGTCGATGTGCAGCATCACCTTGATGCGCGGATCGACGGCCTTCACCGCATCGTGGCCCGTCTTCAGCAGTTGGGCGAGGTTATCCCACTGGTCGTAGCGGCCGAGCGGCCACAGCATGCCGCCCGTGATCTCGTTGCCGATCTGCACCCACTCGGGCCGCACGCCGGCGCGCTGAAGCTGGCGCAGCACGTCGGTCGTATAGGCGGACAGCAGCGCGCACGTATCGGCGAGATTCTTGCCGGCCCATGCATGCGGCGGGTATTGCTTGCCGGGGTCGGCCCACCAGTCGCTGTAGTGGAAGTCGATCAGGATGCGCATGCCGAGCGTGGCCGCGCGCTTCGCGAGCGCCACGACATGGGCCGCGTCGTTGTAGCCTGCCGCATCGCTCTGGTTCGCGGGGAAGAAATCCGGATTGCCGGGATCGTTCCATACCTTGATGCGGATCGAATCGACGCCATGCGCATGCAGGATCTTCAGGCAGTCGCGCGGCTGCCCGCGGTCGAAGTACCGTGCACCGTGCGCCTCGAGTTCCGGCAGCGTCGACACGTCGGCGCCCATCGCGAACGGGATACCCGCGCTGCCTGCGGCGCGAGCAACGCCTTGCGCGACGGCCGGCAACGCGCCGGCCAGGTCGACGCACGCGAGCGCCGCGGTCGAGACACTCCAGCGCAACATCGATCGTCTGTTCATCGTCATCCTCCAGTATCGGGCCCGGTCGATCGATCGCAGGATCGCGGGCTCCATTGGTTTAAGCGCTTAAATTTCGGCCTCGACACGAGGCCGGATCGAGCGTAGCGCAGCCGCCGATGCCAACGCAAAGAACGCGTGGGTTGCCTACTATCTGGCGACAGGCGTGGGGACGGAGAGGAGAGACAGGCGGATCGATGTTGCGCCCGGTGCAGAGTCGTGCTTTTTCTCAGGTGCCGTTCGTGGCGAATCTGTCGAGATATGACCGGGCTGCGACGGCCTCGCCGTCAATCAAACCCCGAAGAACGCCAACCCCGCGATCACGAGGCCAATCGCGGCCACGCCGATCGACAGGCCCTGCATCCATGAACGGCGCGTGAGGATCGTGATCGCGGCCAGTGCGATCGAGATCTGGATGACGGTCGTCGCCTGCGACCACCGATGGTGTCGGTGCATCCGCGCCTCGCTGGCCGCGTTGTTCTTCTCGACTTCCTTTTCGAGCGCCTCGGCTTGCGCCCGGATCGGTTCCTTGTCGGCGCGGTATCGTGCGGCGTCCGCCTCGAACCGCTTTCGCTGCGGCGACGATTCCGGGCTCAACGCCGCGCCGAGTTCGGCGAGGTTCTGCTTGTTGCCCTTCGCCTGATAGTAGGCCCACTGGTTCGCAGCCTCGGTTTTCCGGATCGCGGCGTCATTCTTGTAGAGCAGCGCGAGGCTTTCGTCGGCACCGCTCTGGTAGGCCGATATCGCACCGAAGCAGGCAAGCACGGCCGTCAGCACGGCGATGCGCGACGTACCTTGATCGCCGCCGTGAGCCGCATGATGTTCCACCGCATGGTCGTGAGGGCCATGAACTTCGTATTCTTCAGACATCCGTAAGGAACCCGCAAGAGTTGAATGAAATCCGGCGCCGGCCGACTGCGCACGGACGCTCGATCGCACATGGGAGTCTGACACAGGTTTGCGTGCTGGCGATGCTTTCGCGCGACGCGCCAGCCGGCGCGTCGCGCGCCATGTTCAGCGACGGATCCGGATCCTCTGGGACCGCATCGCGGCGGATAAACGATAAACCTCAGGCGGCCGCTGCCTGGACGGATTCGGTATCCCGGTTGACGTGATTGACCCAGTGGTTTCGGAGTGGGCATGCCGACCGGTGTACATGGCAGTTTGCGGACTGGCGCGTTCGCATGCGACCCGACCCGACCCGACCCGGCCCGACGTGTCCGCTACCGCTACCCGCGAACGCCGACCCGATACCGCGTCGTCTGGCGATAGGTCCGGCCCGGACGAAGGATGGTTTCGTCGCGCAACGCGTCCATGTTGACCTGGTTCGGAAAGCACCCGGCTTCGACGCACAGCGCCGCGTGCCGCCGGCACGCCACGCCGCCGCTCACGCGCACGCCGTCCAGATAGTTGCCCGTATAGAGCTGCAGCCCGCGCTGGTCCGTCGATACGGCAAGCTCCCGGCCGCTTTCCGGATCGTAGATCGATGCGACGGGCCGCACGCCGCGCCCAGGGTCGCGCAGCACATAACAATGGTCGAAGCCGCGCCCGCGCGTGAGCTGCGCATGCGGCCAGTCGAGGCGCGCGCCGATCGGCGCGCTCTGCCGGAAATCGAACGCGCTACCCGTCACGTCGGCGGTGCCGGTCGGGATCAGCGCATCGTCCACTTCGACGAACGCGTCGGCGTCGATCTGCAGCAGATGGCCGCGCACGTCGCTGCCCGCGCGCCCGCTCAGGTTGAAGTAGCTGTGATTGGTCAGGTTCAGCGGCGTCGGCGCATCGGTCACGCCCGCGTAGTCGATCGTCAGCGTGCCGTCGTCGTCGAGCGTATAACGCACCTGCACCGTCACGTTGCCCGGAAATCCCGCATCGCCTTCCGGCGAATCGAGCCGCAGCGTCAGCCCGCCACGGTCGTCGACCACGTCCCAGCGCGCGCGGTGAAAGCCGCTCGCGCCGCCGTGCAGCAGGTTGCCGTTCTCGTTGCGGTCGAGCGTGTGGTCGACGCCGTCGAGCGCGAAGCGCGCATTCGCGATCCGGTTCGCCCAGCGGCCGACCGTCGCGCCGAGGTAGGCGCCCGATTCGACGTAGTCGGCCGGCGTGTCGTGCGCCAGCACGATATCGGCGAAGCGCCCGGTGCGGTCGGGGGCGAGCCACGACACGACGGTCGCGCCGAGATCGCTGACGACGACGCGCATCCCGTGCGCGTTGCGCAGCGTGTAGCGCCGCACCGGATCGCCGCCGGGCAGCGTGCCCCATGGTTCGGACGGAATGCGGCCCGCGTCGGATGCCGGGCGGGGAGAGTCGGTGTCGATATGCATGAGTGGGTTCGCTCGTGAGCGGTGAATTCAGTGGGCGGGCGCGGTGCGCTCCTGGTATTCGCGCGGGGTGCAGCCGAGTTCGCGGCGGAATACCGCGTACATGTATTGCAACGACGTGAAGCCGCAGCGGATCGCGACTTCCGCGCTCGACGCGTTGCGGCTCGCGAGCAGCGCCTGCGCGGCCTCGAGCTTGTGACGCAGGATTTCCTGGTGCACGGTGCGCTGCAGTTCGCGCCGGAAGTGCTCTTCGAGCAGCGAGCGCGACACGCCGACATAGTCGGCGACCTGTTCGGTCTTGATCCCCTGGCACGCGTACTGCCGGATGAAATGCCGCGCGCGCATCACGTGCGGGCTCGCGAGCGGCTGGTGGCGCGTCGATTCCAGCACGTTGATGCCGACCGGCGGCACGAGGATGCGCTGTCCGGGAAAACGCGCGCCGCGCAGCATCCGGTGCAGCAGGTGCGCGGCGGTGCGGCCCATTTCCTCGGTGCCCTGGATCACCGACGACAGCGGAATGCGCGTCAGCGTGCGCGTGAGCGGATCGTTGTCGATGCCGATGATCGCGACCTGTTCCGGCACCGCGATGCCGGCGAGCAGGCACGCCTGCAGCAGATGCCGCGCGCGCGCATCGGTGACCGCGATCACGCCGACCGGCTTCGGTAGCGCATGCAGCCAGCCGATCAGCTGCTCGATCGCGTGATTCCAGCCCGACGCGCTCGTCGACAGGCCGCGGTAGATCGGCGCGTCGAGCCCGTCGGCGCGCGCGAGGCGATCGAACGCGAGCTCGCGCTGCTGCGCCCAGCGGTTCTCCTGCGCGACCGGCAGGCTGTACATCGCGAAATGCGCGAGCCCCGCGCCGATCAGGTGCGTATAGGCGAGCGACACGAGCTTCGGGTTGTCGGTCGCAATATATGGGACGCCGTGCGGATACTGCGCGGGATCCTCGTACGACGAGCCGACCGCGACGATCGGCAGCGGCGAGCCGGCGAGCGCGTCGGCGACGGCCGGATCGTCGAAGTCCGCGATGATGCCGTCGCCGTCGAAGCGTTCGATGCCGGCGAGCCGGCAGCGGAAGTCGTCCTCGAGGAACAGGTCCCACACGACGCGCGTCGTGTGCAGGTACTGGCCGATGCCGCTGATGATCTCGCGGTCGTAGACCTTGTTCGCGTTGAACAGCAGCGCGATGCGGTGCGGTGTCTGGGCGGAAGAGGCGCGGGTCATGTCGGTCTCGGGGCGGGCGCCGCTCGGGCGTCTTGCCGTTGTCTCCGGGGCGCGCGGACGGTGCCGCGCGATGCTCTGGTGTCCGGCGATTGTAGGCCGGAACGCGCACCGCGCGCAGCGGCTGGCAAGAAACGTTAAGCACGCTGCGCAATTTCGCAATTGCCGGCCGGCAGGCGCGCGGGCACGATCCAGCCAACCGGATTCGGCCGCGTGCGTCGTCGTCGCGACGCGCATTGCGCCGCAACAAGACCCTGCACGGAGACGCCATGTCGTATTTCGAACACATTCCCGCGATTCGCTACGAAGGCCCGCAGTCGGACAACCCGCTGGCTTACCACCATTACGACCCCGAGAAGCGCGTGCTCGGCAAGACGCTCGCCGAGCATCTGCGGATTGCCGTCTGCTACTGGCATACGTTCGTGTGGCCGGGGCACGACATCTTCGGGCAGGGCGCGTTCCAGCGGCCGTGGCAGCAGCCGGGCGACGCGCTCGAACGTGCGCGCATGAAGGCGGACGCGGCATTCGAGTTCTTCACGAAGCTCGGCACGCCTTTCTATACGTTCCACGACACCGACGTCGCGCCGGAAGGCGACACCCTGCGCGAATACGCGGCCAACTTCGCGCGGATGGTCGACTATCTCGGCGAGCGCCAGCAGGCGAGCGGCGTGCGGCTGCTGTGGGGCACCGCGAACCTGTTCTCGCACCCGCGCTTCGCGGCGGGCGCCGCGACGAACCCGAACCCGGACGTATTCGCGTGGGCCGCGACCCAGGTGTGCCATGCGCTCGACGCGACGCACCGGCTCGGCGGCGAGAACTACGTGCTGTGGGGCGGCCGGGAAGGCTACGAGACGCTGCTCAATACCGACCTGAAGCGCGAGCGCGAGCAGTTCGCGCGCTTCCTGTCGATGGTGGTCGAGCACAAGCACCGGATCGGCTTCACGGGCGCGCTGCTGATCGAGCCGAAGCCGCAGGAGCCGACCAAGCACCAGTACGACTACGACGTCGCGACCGTGCACGGTTTTCTCGTCCAGTACGGACTGCAGAACGAGATCCGCGTGAACATCGAGGCGAACCACGCGACGCTCGCCGGTCATTCGTTCCATCACGAGATCGCGAACGCGTTCGCGCTCGGCGTGTTCGGCAGCGTCGACGCGAACCGCGGCGATCCGCAGAACGGCTGGGACACCGACCAGTTCCCGAACAGCGTCGAGGAGCTGACGCTCGCGTTCTACGAGATCCTGCGCCACGGCGGCTTCACGACCGGCGGGATGAACTTCGACGCGAAGGTGCGGCGCCAGAGCGTCGATCCCGAAGACCTGTTCTACGGCCATGTCGGCGCGATCGACGTGCTCGCGCTCGCGCTCGAGCGCGCGGCGGTGCTGGTCGAGAACGACCGGCTCGACGCGCTGCGCCGGCAGCGCTACGCGCAGTGGGACGACGCGTTCGGCCGCAAGATCCTGTCGGGCGGTTACACGCTGCAGTCGCTCGCGGACGACGCGCTCGCGCGCGGCGTGGACCCGCGGCACGCGAGCGGCGCGCAGGAGCGGCTCGAGAACATCGTGAACCAGGCCATCTACGGGCTGCGCTGACGCCATGTATCTCGGACTCGATCTCGGCACGTCGGGCGTGAAGGCGGTGCTGCTCGACCGCGACGGTGCGGTGCGGGCGAGCGCGAGCCACCCGTTGGCGGTGAGCCGGCCGCGGCCGCGCTGGTCGGAACAGGCGCCGCACGACTGGTGGGACGCCGCCTGCGGCGCGCTCGCCGCGGTCGTCGCCGATGCCCGCGCGGGCGGCATCGATCCGCGCGACATCGCCGCACTCGGGCTCACCGGCCAGATGCACGGCGCGACGCTGCTCGACGCGCATGGCGACGTACTGCGCCCCGCGATCCTGTGGAACGACGGCCGCGCCGATGCGGAGTGCGCGGAACTCGAGCGGCTCGCGCCCGCGCTGCGCACGGTGGCAGGCAACGTCGCGATGCCGGGCTTCACCGCACCGAAGCTGATGTGGGTGCGCCGGCACGAGCCCGATGTGTTCGCACGCATCGCGCACGTGCTGCTGCCGAAGGATTATCTGCGCTACCGGCTGACCGGTGCGTTCGCAACCGATCCGTCGGATGCCGCCGGCACGCTGTGGCTCGACGTCGCGAAGCGCGACTACGACGACACGCTGCTCGGCGCGTGCGGGCTGTCGCGCGCGCAGATGCCGGCGGTGTTCGAGGGCAACCGCGTGACGGGCACGCTGCTGCCGGCCGTCGCGCGCGCACTCGGGCTGCGCGAGATCCCGGTGGTGGCCGGCGGCGGCGACAACGCGGCCGGCGCGGTCGGCGTGGGGATCGTGCGGCCCGGCGATGCACTGCTGTCGCTCGGCACGTCGGGCGTGTATTTCGCGGTGTCGGACGGGTTTCGCGCCAACCCCGAATCGGCGGTGCACAGCTTCTGTCATGCGCTGCCCGATACGTGGCACCTGATGTCGGTGATGCTGAACGCGGCCGGCTGCATCGACTTCACCGCGCAACTGACCGGTTACGACGGCGTCGCGGCGCTGCTCGCCGATGCCGAGGCGAACGCACGCGCGACCCGCCCGTGGTTCCTGCCTTACCTGAGCGGCGAGCGCACGCCGCACAACGACGTGAATGCGAAGGGCGTCTTTTACGGGCTGACACCCGATACCCGGCGCGCGGATCTCGCGAACGCGACGCTCGAAGGCGTCGGCTTCGCGCTGCTCGACGGCATCGACGCGCTGCATGCGGCCGGGCTCGAGCCCGCCGGCATCACGGTGATCGGCGGCGGCTCGCGCAGCGCTTACTGGACGCAGATGCTCGCCGACCTGAGCGGACGCGCGCTGACGCTGCGCGCGGGTGGCGAGGTCGGTCCGGCGCTCGGTGCCGCGCGCCTTGCTCGCCTCGCGCTCGAACCGGATACGCCGCTCGGCGACGTGTGCCCGCAACCGCCGGTCGTCGCGGTGCGCGAGCCCGATCTCGCGCGGCACGCGTGGTACCGCGACATGCGGCGGCCGACGTTTCGTGCGCTTTATCGCGCGCTCGAACCGGTGTTCGCGACGGGTGCGTGACGCGCGGATGGCGCGCGCGGTTCGCATCGCACGATGCCGCGCGTTGCGAGGACTCGATGCGGGCGGCGCACTCATGCGCCCGCCCGATGTTCGTGAGGTTGTTCGACAAGTTCGATAACAAGGAGTGGAGACAATGAAATCCGTGACGCGTCGTACCGTATTGAGTTCGCTTGCCGGCGCCGCTGCGCTGGCGATGTTCGCGCTGGGCGCGCCGCTCGCGCATGCGAGCAAGGACAAGCCCGAGATCGGCTTCTGCATCGACGACCTGCGCGTCGAGCGCTGGTCGCGCGATCGCGACTATTTCGTCGCGGCCGCGACGAAGCTCGGCGCCAAGGTATCCGTACAGTCGGCCGACGCGAGCGAGGCGCGGCAGATCTCGCAGATCGAGAACCTGATCTCGCGCGGCGTCGACGTGATCGTGATCGTGCCGTTCAATTCGAAGACGCTCGGCAACGTCGTCGCCGAAGCGCGCAAGGCCGGCATCAAGGTCGTGTCGTACGACCGCCTGATCCTCGACGCGGACGTCGACGCGTACATCTCGTTCGACAACCAGAAGGTCGGCGAACTGCAGGCGCAGGGCGTGTTCGACGCGAAACCGAAGGGCAATTATTTCCTGCTCGGCGGCGCGCCGACCGACAACAACGCGAAGATGCTGCGCGAGGGCCAGCTGAAGGTGCTGAAGCCGGCGATCGACCGCGGCGACATCAAGGTCGTCGGCCAGCAATGGGTGCCGGAGTGGAGCGCATCGACCGCGCTGCGGATCGTCGAGGATGCGCTGACCGCGAACAACAACAAGATCGATGCGATCGTCGCGTCGAACGACGGCACCGCGGGTGGCGCGATCCAGGCGCTCGCCGCGCAGCATCTGGCCGGCAAGGTGCCCGTGTCCGGGCAGGATGCGGACCTCGCTGCCGTCAAGCGCGTGATCGCCGGCACGCAGACGATGACCGTCTACAAGCCGCTGAAGCTGATCGCGAGCGAAGCCGCGAAGCTCGCGGTCGATCTCGCGAAGGGTACGAAGCCCGCGTTCAACGCGCAATACGACAACGGCAAGATGAAGGTCGACACGGTGCTGCTGCAGCCGACGCTCCTGACCAGGCGCAACGTCGACGTCGTCGTGAAGGACGGCTTCTACACCCAGGCCCAGCTCGCGAGCCAGTAACCGCTCGATGGGCATGATGCACGCGGCCGGCGAGGTGCGGCCGCACATGGTCCGGCCGCGTGCGCACTGCGAGGCAATGAACGTATGACCGAACCCTTGCTGACGATGCGCGGCATCGTCAAGGCATTCGACGGCGTGAAGGCGCTCGACGGCATCGACCTGACCGTGCGCCCCGGCGAGTGCGTCGGCCTGTGCGGCGAGAACGGCGCCGGCAAGTCGACGCTGATGAAAGTGCTGTCGGGCGTCTACCCGCACGGCACGTGGGACGGCGAGATCCGCTGGGAAGGCGCGCCGCTCGTTGCGTCCGGCGTGCGTGACACCGAACGCGCGGGCATCGTGATCATCCACCAGGAACTGATGCTGGTGCCCGAGCTGTCGGTCGCCGAGAACATCTTCCTCGGCAACGAGATCACGCTGCCCGGCGGGCGCATGCACTATGCGGAGATGGTGCGGCGTTCGGAAGCGCTGCTGCGCGAGCTGCGGATCGACGCGATCAACGTCGCGCAGCCGGTGATGAACTACGGCGGCGGCCATCAGCAGCTGATCGAGATCGCGAAGGCGCTGAACAAGCGCGCGAAGCTGCTGATCCTCGACGAGCCGTCGTCGTCGCTGAGTGCCGCCGAGACGCGCATCCTGCTCGACATCGTGCGCGACCTGAAGCGCCGCGGCGTCGCGTGCGTATACATCTCGCACAAGCTCGACGAAGTCGACGCAGTGTGCGACACGGTGACCGTGATCCGCGACGGCCGCCATGTCGCGACCGAGCCGATGCGTGCGCTGACCACCGACCGGATCATCGCGATGATGGTCGGCCGCGAGATCCGCAACCTGTATCCGCGCGAGCCGCACGAGATCGGCGACGTCGTGCTGGAGGCGCGCAACGTGACCTGTCACGACGTGGCGAACCCGCGCCGCAAGCGCGTGGACGACGTGTCGTTCAGCGTGCGGCGCGGCGAGATCCTCGGCGTCGCCGGGCTCGTCGGCGCGGGTCGCACCGAGTTGATGCAGGCGATCTTCGGCGCGTATCCGGGCGCGAGCACGGCGACCGTGCGGCTGAATGGCCAGCCGCTCGCGATCCGCTCGCCGGCCGATGCGATCCGCGCGGGCATCGCGATGGTGCCGGAGGATCGCAAGCGCCACGGGATCGTGCCGCAACTCGGGGTCGGCCACAACATCACGCTGTCGGTGCTGCGCCGGTTCGCCGCGCGCGGGCGGATCGACGCGGCCGCCGAACTCGATGCGATCCGCACCGAGATGCAGCGGCTGTCGGTGCGCGCGGCACACCCGTTCCTGCCGATCGCGAGCTTGTCCGGCGGCAACCAGCAGAAGGCCGTGCTCGCGCGGATGCTGCTGGCCGACCCGCAGGTGCTGATCCTCGACGAACCGACGCGCGGCGTCGACGTCGGCGCGAAGGCCGAGATCTACCGGCTGATCTTCGCGCTCGCGAAACGCGGCGTCGCGCTGATCGTCGTGTCGTCGGAGCTGCCGGAAGTGCTCGGGCTCGCCGATCGTGTGCTGGTGATCGGCGAAGGCGAGCTGCGCGGCGATTTCGTCAACGACGGTCTCACGCAGGAACAGATCCTCGGCGCCGCGCTGAAGCCCGCGCGGCTGCCGTCCGAACCCATTGCAGCGAGTGCGCCATGAATACCGAACTGTCTTCTTCTCCCGCCGTGCCGCCGGGCGCCGACGCGCGTCGCACGCACGGCCATCCGCTGCGCCAGGTGTTCGTGCGCTACAAGGTCCTCGCGCTGCTGTTCGCGGTCGCGGCGATCTGGGTGTTCTTCTCGGTGCTGACCGACGGCGCGTTCGTCACGCCGCGCAACGTGTCGAACCTGCTGCGGCAGATGTCGATCACCGGGATGCTCGCGTGCGGCATGGTGTTCGTGATCATCGCGGGCGAGATCGACCTGTCGGTCGGCTCGCTGCTCGGGCTGCTCGGCGGTGTCGCGGCGATCCTCGACGTCAATCGGCACTGGCCGGTCGCCGTGACGGTGCCGGCGGTGCTCGCGCTCGGCGTGCTGGTCGGGCTGTTCAACGGCTGGTGGTCGACCTACCGGCGGGTGCCGTCGTTCATCGTCGGGCTGGGCGGGATGCTCGCGTTCCGCGGGATCCTGCTCGGCGTGACGGGCGGCTCGACGATCGCGCCGGTGTCCGACGGCTTCGTGTTCATCGGCCAGGGCTATCTGCCGCGCGCGGCCGGCGACGGCCTCGCGGTGCTGCTGTTCGCGCTCGTCGCGCTGCTGGTGCTGCGGCAGCGCGCCATGCGGCACCGCTACCGGCTCGCCGTCGCGCCGCTATGGCAGGACGTCGCGAAGGTCGTCGGCGCCGGGGCCGTGCTGTTCGCGTTCGTCGCGACGCTCGACCGCTACGGCGGCATCCCGGTGCCGGTGTTGCTGCTGCTCGCGCTGCTCGGCGCGTTCTCGTGGATCGCGACGCAGACCGTGTTCGGCCGGCGCATCTATGCAGTGGGTTCGAACCTGGAGGCGACGCGGTTGTCGGGCGTCGACACCGATCGCGTGAAGCTCGCGATCTTCGCGCTGATGGGGCTGATGTGCGCGTTCGCGGGCATCGTCAACACCGCGCGGCTCGCGGCCGGCTCGCCGTCGGCCGGCACGATGGGCGAGCTCGACGCGATCGCCGCGTGCTTCATCGGCGGCACGTCGATGCGCGGCGGGTCGGGCACCGTCTACGGCGCGCTGATCGGCGCGCTCGTGATGGCGAGCCTCGACAACGGGATGTCGATGCTCGACGTCGACGCGTACTGGCAGATGATCGTCAAGGGCGCGGTGCTGGTGCTGGCCGTGTGGATCGATGTGGTGTCGCGCTCGAACCGGCGCTGAGGCGGCGTTCTACCGCGCCTGCGCCTCGATGAAATCGACGCACGCCCGCGGCGGCGCCGGCACGAAGCGCCGCCGCGGGTAATACGGATAACCCCGCGCGGGCGTCCGGCGACGGGCCGTTGACCTGCGCGACGCCTGAATGCAGCGAAATCCGGCGCCCGTTCCGCGACTACGTACGGTCGCGATGGCGCGCGCGCGTCGCGCCGGTGATCACCGCGATGCCGAACAGAATGACGGCGACGATCTCGATGATGTGCTGCGACACATGCAGCGTCATCAGGCCCCATGCCACGCCGGCGATGAAAACGATCCATCCGAGCAGGTAGATAAGCAGGGTCATCACTTTTCTCCTGTAATTGTGGGTCATGACGCCGGTTGCCTGCGTTGCAACATTTGCCGGGCAACCGGCAATCCGGGATGTGCGCATATTTCGTACCCGGTGCGGCCGCGTCGTGCCCGGGCCGCGGGCGAGGCTGCCTGCGTAGTGGTCGAATCGCGCTACGACGCTGCCGTGACGTCGGCCGGCGCCAGCCCGATTCGGCGCTCACGCATGCGATCCTCGACGTCGTTCTGGCCCGCGCGGCGGACATGGAAGGCGACGAAACGGGAAGTCCGAGACGCCTTTTTTGAAAATCCGGTGAGGGGCCAACGGCAATTTGCGGACACGCTATCCCCGAGGCAGTGGCATAGCGTCGTGGATCTCACCGGATCGATCGTGCGCAGGCGTCTACGTCGGACACGAACATCAGGATCGCGCGGCGAGCCAGTTCCGAACGAGTCGCGCAACCTGCTTCCGGCGCTCGATCATCACCATGTGCCCTTCGCCTGGCAGCGCATGATGGGTCACCGACGGCACCCACGCGGAAGTTTCGAGCGCCGCGTCGGCGAAGATTGGGTCGTCGGCGCCGCCGACGATCAACGTATCCGCGCGGATCCGCCGCGGCCACGGCGAATCGTCGCGCGCATCGTCACGCAATGCGCGCAGCGTGCGGACAATGACGTGTCGTTCGTTGACCGATGACGCGACGTGGCGGCGTCGACTGAACAGCGCCGCGCGCAGGAGCATGTTGCGCCAGCTGGCGCGGAAGCATCCGGACATCGTTTCGAGCAGACGGACGAAATCGGAGCGGGTCGTATGCACGATTTGCTGCTCGATGAGCCGGTAGCCTTTCGGGGCGAGGCGATGCGCGCTCGACACCAGCCCGAGTCGCGAGACGCGTTCCGGGTGGGCGGCCGCGAGGCGCGCCGCCACGACGCCGCCGAACGAGATGCCGATGAGCGTCGTGCACTGCCAATGCGCGGCGATGCCGCGCGCGAGATGCTCGACGATGTCGGCGATCCGGTATTGCGCACCGGGCTTGTCAGGATACCCGAGCAGGACGAATGGCGTGTCGGGCGGCAAGATACCGGCGACGCGGAGCAGGTCGCGCCGCAGCCGGCGCTTGGTCGTCTTCGAGACGAAGGCTTGTCCGCCGTTTAGTACGATGACCGCGGGTGGTTCGCTACCCACCTGTGCGGCCAGGATGCCGCCGTCCAGCTGCATCGTTCGAACGCGACGAGCACCGATCCGGAACGCGGTCGATTCGTCCGGTATGCGGTTCATGCGCTACCTCCTGATGAAAAGGTGCCGGCATCAACGCCGGGCAAGCGTGCCGACGGTTAATGGCTTATAGGCTCCGTCGGCAATTCAAAATATGACGGATGTCCGTCGTACGCACTGAAACAGAAAATGCCCGATGCGGCGCAGCGGGCGTTCTGGCGTCTGGTTACCGTTAGGTTCAGTAACGGACTATCGATTAAAGACCACGCTTTAAACGCCCTGCATAATCACTGGCTGCTTCATTCAGTGAATAGCAGGTGTCGATTGTCGCGATCAGCTCCTCCACGAACCACGGAAGGACGAGCGTCGTTTCTGCGCTCGACAAACCGACCTTCACGCGCTGCGAAGCGTAATCCGGTTGAGGTAGCGTCACGGGCAGAGCGCCATTGGATTGCGAGGTGTCAGCCGCAATGGCTTGCGTGTTCGAAATCTGCGCGCTTATCAAAAGCGCAAATGCGATGATTGCGTGTCGGACAGGTTTCTTCATTTTTCGCCATTCCCTGCGAGAAAATATGAATCGGAAAAGCAGGGAAATGATCCTAGCGAATCCGCTGCGCGAAAAGTATGTGAAATTTGTCATTATCTGTGCGAAAGCTCATGCTGAGTGTCCGGGTGGACACATTCACTCGGACCCAGACGACCGAGAAGCGAGACCTTCGAAGCAGAACGGCGATTGGCCGCTGACGGGAAACCGAATCGAACTGGAACGCGTAGGCGATCGACGCAAACCGGCTACGCGGTGCGCCCGGCGTGACCCACGGGCTGTCGCAGGAGCTGACGGATATGGCGCGATCGAACAGGTCGTTCAGCGCGCGCGCTCGAATGGGTAATGAAGCGCCGCGTCCGCACCGATGTCCGACGTGAACGACGGTGCGAACGGATCGTGTTTGCCCGGCACCGTATCGCGGACGCTGCCGTGGTTCCCGGTCATCGCGACGAAGCGGTAGCCGCCGACGCCGCCCACGGGCGGCGCCGTCGCAAGGATCGATGGCCGATGCCGGTTACGATGCCGACAACCTGACCGACACCCCCGTCGCCGTATAAACCGGCGTCGACTTGAACCCGTCGACCGTCACCGTCGAGAACTTCGCGGAAGCCGCCGCGCCGTCGATCAGCGCGATCGTGTCGCCGGCCTTCGGCGCATAGCCGTTCACGAACTTCACGTGCAGCGTGCCGCCGGCGACGGTGAGCGGGCCGCCCACGCGCAGGCGTCCGCCGCCGTTGCCGTCGATGTCGAGTTCGAGCGTCGTGTCGTCGAGCTGGGTGTAGCGCGTCGCGACCGTGACCGGTGCGCTTGCCGCGATCTTCACGCTGCCGCCGGCCCCGACGTACACGTCGCCGGTGCCGAACGCGCTAGCCGATGCCGCGGCGAGCGTGCCGCCGCTGACCTGCGTGCCGCCCGTATAGCGGTTGTCGCCCGCCAGCGTCAGCGTGCCGGTGCCTTGCAGCGTCAGCTTGCCCGCGCCCGCGATGTCGTTGCGCCACTGGTCGGCCGCATTGAGCCCGCCCTGCGACGCATCCATCGACACGATCACGTTGCCGTTGAACGCGCCGTAGCCGTCGCCCGCGGCGAACAGGTTCAGGCGGCCCCAGCCTTCCGCATCGTCCATCACCGGATAGCCGGACTGCACTTCGGTGGTCTTCAGCACGACGCGCCGCTGGTCGGCGCTCAGGTACGGGAAGCGCGTCTGCAGCAGAACCTCCGCGCCCTTCGGCACGACGGGCGGCGCGTCGGTCGATTCGATCGCGCCGAAGCCGAACGTCATGCGGCGCGTGAAAGCGGCCTTGTTGGTCGCGTAATCAGCGAAGCGGTCGGTGGCCGTCGTGCCCGAATGCGCGAACGCGGCGAAGGTCGCGCCGGTCGTCCCCGTGAGTTGCTGAAGCGCCTGGTGAGCCTGACCGTACGCGGCCTGCGCGTCGCTCGCGTACGCGGTGAGGTTCGCCGCGCTGATGGCCAGCGCGAGCATGCGGCCGCCGATCACGTCGAGCGGCGAGTGCATGCCGGCGAGGATCCGGTTCTCGCCCAGTTCGAGGCCGCGGCTGACCATCTCCTGGAAGCGCTCCGGCACGAGCCACGCCATCGTCATCGCGTCGCGCATCGCTTCGGCCGTGTGGCCGCTGATGAAGCCGCCGTCGGTCGCGGGCGTCGTGCTTTCCGCCGGCACGAGCGTCGGCGCGACGACCACGCTCGCGCTCCAGCGGTACGGCCGTGCGTACTTGTAGAAGCGCTTCGACGGTTCGGTCGACGCGTTGTTGCCCATTTCGTTGAGCAGGTCGACGACTTTCCCGAAGTTCGCGTTGGCGCTGCTGCCGACGCCGACGTTGTTGCCGCTGTCGTTGTACAGCACCGTGGTGGCGTCGGCGGGCACGCTGGTGATGCTGGTCGTCTGCTGTGCGGCCGTGCGCCACGCGTCGGTGAGCGGGCCCATGCCGTCGGTCACGCTGTAGCCCTTGCCGCGGCGGTCGTCGAAGTAGGCGGCATCGGCCTGCTGTTGCGTGCGCGCGGTCGTTGCGTTGATCACGTATTGAACGTTGGCCGCGAGCACCGTGTCGTTCAGGATCGTGCCGCACGGCGTGCCGCTGCCGGGCAGGCCCGAGCAGGTCGACGGCGAGATCGCCGGGAACGTGCCGTTCGCGGCCGCGGTCACGCCCGCGTCGACGAGCATCGTCGACGGCTGCCACAGGTCGAGGAAGCGGCTCACCACGCGTACCGCGGCGTTGGTCGACAGCGTCGCATAGCGCGCGTCGCCGCGCTGGTTGGTCGCGATGTTGTCGACGAAGGCCGGCACGCTCGGCACGGGCGCGCTGTCGACGAAGCCGGGGTCGGCCGGCGGCGCCGGCATGGCCGCGCTGGTCGGGGTGGTCGACGCGACATCGTCGCCGCCGCCGCACGCGGCGAGAACGATCGCACTCGACAGCGCTGCGACGTGCAGCGGGAAACGGCTTCGTGACGCAAACATGCAAAACTCCATCCGGTGTGTTGAAGATGGCGGATTGTCGTGGGCGATCGTGACGCAGCCGTTAAGGATTTGTTGCGGGGCGCGGTCGAAGCACGCGAATGCTCACTATTTGGTGAATTCGTGATACTGAACGTGATGGACGAGGCGAGCGGGCCATCGGCGGCGCATCGCAACGCGCCGGCCATGCGTGCGTCCGGCCGGGCATGTGTTCCCCGGAACGACGACGATAACCGGCGCGATCACGCCGCCTCGGCGGCCGATTCCGCGTCGGCGCGGCTCACGCGGTTTCTGCCGTGCCGCTTGGCCGCATAGAGCGCAAGGTCCGCCTGATGCGACAGCGCATGCACGGTCCGCGGGTGCGCGCGATGGCCGGTCGCGCAGCCGATGCTGACCGTGAACGGCGGAATCGTTGCATCGAAGCCGTCGAGCCGGCTGTGTTCGACGGCGCGCCGGATCGCTTCCGCGACTTCCGCGGCGCCGCTTTCGTCCGTATCGGGCAGCACCGCGACGAATTCCTCGCCGCCGTAGCGTGCAGCGATGTCGCCGCGCCGCCGCACGTTCGCGCGGATGCATTCGGCGAGAAAGCGCAGCGCCGTGTCGCCTTGCGCATGGCCGTAGCGGTCGTTGTATTGCTTGAAGTGGTCGGCGTCGATGAACAGCACCGACAGGCTGCCGCCGCTGCCGCGCTGCAGCCGCGCCCATTCGTCGGCGAGCGCCGCATCGAGCGCGCGGCGGTTGTGCAGGCCCGTCAGCGGATCGGTGCGCGTCTGGTCGGTGAGCAGCGTCTGCTTGCGCAGGTTGTCGCGCAGCGCGAACGCGAGCAGCCACACCACCGCGCAGAACAGCGCGCCGATGACGGACGCCGACACGCCGACCGTCCACGTCAGGCGCGTGATGCCGGCCAGCACATCGCCCTCGGCCGGGGCCACGACCGCGATCAACGGCGTGCCGGGCACGTGCTGGTACGTATAGAGCCGCGCGACGCCGTCGATGCTCGAGCGCGCCGCATAGAAGCCCGAGTCGCGGCTCAGCATCTGCACGAACGACTTCGTGCGGCGCAGCCGGCCGATCTGCTGATCGCTCAACGGCGGGTTTCTTGCGAGGATCGTGCCGTCCGCGCGCAGGATCGCGCTGACGCCGTGCGGTCCGACGTTCAGGCGCGACAGCAGGTGATCGAAGTAGGCGAGGTCGATCGCGACCACCACGATGCCGTCGAACGAGTGATCCGGCCGTTCGATGCGCCGCGACAGCGCGATGGATCTCGTGCCGCCGCGCGAACGCGCGCTATACGCCTCGGACACGTAGAGGCCGACGTTGTGCGCATCGCGATGAACCTTGAAGTAGTCGCGATCGCTGAAATCCCAGTTGTGGAGCGGGCCGCAGCATCCGTCGATCTGCCGGCCGTCGCGGTTCGTCACGCCCATGCCGGTCATGTATTGCGCGGTCGTGCGCTCGAACAGCACGTCGTGACGCAGCCCGGTGTCGATGCGCGCGACCGCGGGGTTGCGGAGGTTGGCGGCGAGTGCGACGAGCGCATTGTTGGACGTTTCGACGGTGCGCCCGATCTCGCTGACCAGGACGGCGGCGACGTTGCGCGACGTCTCGTGCGCATGTTCGACCACTTCGCTGCGTGCGGCCCACAGCGTGGCCGCGCTGATGCCGAGCGCCGCCAGCGACATCAGCGTGCCCAGCACGCCGACGATCAAGTAATTGCGGCCGGCCCAGTCGGCAATTTTCTCGATCGAAGTGGGTGCAGGCATGGCTGGCGCTCGTGCGGGAAGCTCGCTGCGTCTGCAGCGGCGCGGGTCAAATCCGGGTTAACGGCAAGTATGCCCGGAAATCGAGGCAGATTTGCGCCGCGATCGCCGCACCCGGCGCCGCAAACGTGTGCGGCAGCGGCGCACCGCGCAACGGGCATGCAGCCGCGGCGACGCCGGGCGGCTGCACGCGCCGGCGCGGGATCAGTCGAGCCCGCCCTGGCACAGGTACTTGATCGACAGGTAGTCGTCGAGGCCGTAGCGCGAGCCTTCGCGGCCGTAGCCCGATTCCTTCACGCCGCCGAACGGCGCGGCCTCGCTCGCGAGCGCGCCTTCGTTGATCCCGACGATGCCGGTTTCGAGCCGCGCCGACACGCGCGCGATGCGCCGCACGTCCTGCGTGTAGAAATACGCGGCAAGCCCGAACGGCGTGTCGTTCGCGGCGTCGACGGCTTCGTCCTCGGTATCGAACCGGAACAGCGC
Source organism: Burkholderia sp. Bp8986 (assembly GCF_003854225.1). Taxonomy (NCBI): domain Bacteria; kingdom Pseudomonadati; phylum Pseudomonadota; class Betaproteobacteria; order Burkholderiales; family Burkholderiaceae; genus Burkholderia; species Burkholderia sp. Bp8986. The sequence goes on from NZ_QTQM01000008.1 coordinate 127,755, forward strand.
GGCGACCGGGCCGAAGGTTTCCTCGCAGGTCAGCTGCATGTCGGCGGTGGCGTCGGCGAGCACCGTCGGCGCGTAGTAGTGCGGCCCGAGTTCGGTCAGGCGCGTGCCGCCCGTCAGCACGCGCGCGCCGCGCTCGATCGCGTCACCGACGTGGCGCGCGATCTTGTCGACCGCGCGCGCGTTGATCATCGGGCCGATCTGTGCGGCCGGGTCGGTTGCAGGCGCAACCTTCAGCGCGGCAACGCGCGCGGCGAGCTTCGCGGCGAAGGCCTCGTAGACGCCGGCCTGCACGTACACGCGGTTCGGCGACACGCAGGTCTGGCCGCCGTTGCGGAACTTGGCGGCCATCAGCCCGTCGACCGCGGCGTCGAGTTCGGCATCGTCGAACACGATGAACGGCGCATTGCCGCCGAGCTCCAGCGACAGCTTCTTCAGCGTCGCGGCCGACTCGCGCGCGAGCAGCTTGCCGACGGGCGTCGAGCCGGTGAACGTGATCTTGCGCACGCGGCCGTCGGCGAGCCAGTCGGCCACCGCGTCGATGCCGCGTTCGCGCGACGCGGCGATCAGGTTCAGCACGCCGGGCGGCACGCCGGCTTCCTGCGCGAGGAAGGCCAGCGCGAGCGCGGTGAGCGGCGTGTCCTCCGCCGGCTTCGCGACGACCGTGCAGCCGGCCGCGAGCGCGGGCGCGATCTTGCGCGCGATCATCGCGAGCGGGAAATTCCACGGCGTGATCGCGGCGACGATGCCGATCGGCTCCTTCACCGCACTCAACCGCTTGCCGCGCTGCTGCTGCGGAATCAGGTCGCCATACGTGCGCGTCGCTTCCTCGGCGAACCACTGCACGTACGACGCGCCATAGGCGACTTCGCCGCGCGCTTCGGCGAGCGGCTTGCCCTGTTCGCGCGACATCAGCTTCGCGAGATCGTCGGTGTGCGCGACGATCGCCGCGTGCCACGCACGCAGGATCGCGGCGCGTTCGCGCGCGGGCGTCGCGCGCCAGCCGGGCAGCGCGCGTGCGGCCGCGTCGGTCGCGGCGCGCGCGTCGGCGGCGCCGCTGTCGGGTGCGTGGGCAACGAGGTCGAGCGTCGCCGGATCGGTGACGTCGAAGCGACGGCCGTCGAGCGCGTCGCGCCAGGCGCCGTCGATCAGGTTGGCGGTGCGAACGAGTTCGGTGCGGGACAGCGTAAGCGGCATGACAGGTCCTTGGGTGAGGCGGTTCGGCGGCGACGCCGGCGCGCGACGACCCCGCGCGGACAGCGGGCTGCCGCGTTCAAGGGTGCCGCGTGCCGCGGTCAGTGCCGTTCGCCGAACAGCGATTCGAGCGGGTAGTGCCGTTTGACGAACGGCGACTTGATGATCACGTAACTGAAATACTTCTCGATGCCGATGTTCTGCTCGAGCAGCCCTTCGACGATCGTCTGGTAATGGCTCACGCTGCGCGTGATGAACTTCAGCAGATAGTCGTAGCCGCCGCTCGCGAGGTGGCATTCGACGATCTCGTCGACGTTGCGGATCGCCGCGACGAAGCGGTCGAAGTCCTCGCGCCGGTGGTCGGCCAGCGTGACCTCGGTGAACACGACCTGCACGTCGCCGAGCTTCTCGAGCTGGATGTGCGCGCCGTAGCCGCCGATGTAGCCGGCCTTCTCGAGCCGCTTCACGCGGATCAGGCACGGGCTCGGCGACAGCCCGACCGCATCGGCCAGCTCGACGTTGGTCATGCGGCCGCGCTTCTGCAACTGGGAGAGGATGCGCAGGTCGATGCGATCCAGCTTGCTGTCCGTCATGGTTACGTGAGAGGGGAAAAAATGGAATGTCCGGTTACTTTAGAGTCGAACGATGGCCGCCACAAGCCCGGCTTTCCCTCGGCCCGTCAGGCCGGCTGCGCGTGCGCGACGTCGAGCGCGCGCTGCACGCCCGGGTCGGCCAGCACGTCGTCGAGCGTCTTGCGCACGCGTTCGAACATCAGGTCGAACTCGCCCGCGGTGAAGCTCAGCGCCGGCGCGAAACCGAGCACGCCATCGCCGAACGCGCGAAACACCACGCCGTTCGCGTACGCGGCCGCCGCGATCTTGTCCGGCACGTTCAGCGCCGGGTCGAAGCGCGTCTTGTGCGCCTTGTCGGCCACCAGCTCGAGCGCGCCGAGCAGGCCGGCCGAACGCGCGTCGCCGACGAGCGGATGCGCGCGCAGCGCATCGAGCCCCGCCGCGAAGCGCGGCGCCAGCGCCTGGCCGTTCGCGAGCAGCCCGCCTTCGTGATAGAGCTTCAGCACCTCGAGGCCGATCGCCGCGCTGACCGGATGCGCGGAATACGTATGCCCGTGACCGACCGCGGCCGACTCCGCGCGGCTGCCCGCGATGCCTTCGTAGATTTCGTCGGACATCAGCACCGCGCCCATCGGCGCGTAGCCGGCGGTCAGGCCCTTCGCGACGGTCATCAGGTCCGGGTCGACCTGTTCGGTCTCGCACGCGAACAGCGGGCCCGTGCGGCCGAAGCCGGTGATCACCTCGTCGGCGACGAACAGGATGCCGAGGCGCCGGCACGCGTCGCGCATTGCCTTCAGCCAACCGGCCGGCGGCACGATCACGCCGCCGGAACCCTGCACCGGTTCGCAGAAGAACGCGGCGACGTTGTCCGCGCCGAGTTCGGCGACTTTCGCTTCCAGCGCGGCGACCGACGCGCCGATCAGCGCCTGCGGATCGTCGCCGAGCGGATGGCGGTACGGGTAGGGCGACGGGATGTGGTGCTGGTCCGCGCGCGGCAGGTCGAAATGACGGTGGAACGCCGGCAGCGCGGTCAGGCCGGCGCCGATCGACGACGAGCCGTGATAGCCGCGTTCGAGCGCGATCATGTGCTTCTTCGACGGGCGGCCGGTCGCGTTGAAATAGTGCGTGATGAAGCGCACCGCGGAGTCGACCGCGTCCGAGCCGCCGAGCGTGAAGTACACGCGGTTCAGCGAAGGCGGCGCGAGCGCGGCGAGCCGCTCGGCCAGCTCGATCGCCGGTTGCGAGCCGAAATGGAAATAGCCGGTCGCGTAGGGCAGCTTCGCCATCTGGTCGGCGGCGGCCTTCACGATGCTGTCGCGGCCGTAGCCGACGTTCACGCACCACAGGCCCGAGAACGCATCGAGCAGCGTATGGCCGTCGGCGTCGCGCAGGAACACGCCGCTCGCGGAGTCGAGCACGGTGACGCCGCGCGCCTCGTGCACGCGGTAGTTGACGACGGGGTGGATCAGGTGTTGACGATCGGCTTCGATCAGCGCGGCTTGGTTCATGGCGGGGAGGGACTCTCGTCGGGTGTCAGCGTGAGTTCATGCTACCGGGCGAGAAATCCGCACGTGTCTTCAATTTGCGCCCTGAAACGTATGAAAACGGTGTTTGCACGGGACGCTTCGGCATTTTCTGCTGCGCGCCCCGCCGGGGCGGGCGCGCGCGTCAGTAGCCGCGCGCGCGATCGACGACGCCGATCATCGGCTGGCCCGCGCGGTGGCGCGCGAGGTTCGCGAGCACGGCGTCGACCGCGGTATCGGGCCGCGTCGCGCTCGCAATGTGCGGCGTGATCCGGATACGCGCGTGGGTCCAGAACGGGTGGCCGGCCGGCAACGGCTCGGGGTTCGTCACGTCGAGGATCGCGCTGTCGAGCCGGCCGCTCGCGAGCGCCGCGAGCAACGCGGCCTCGTCGAGCTGCGGGCCGCGCCCGACCTGCACGAGCGACGCGCCGGCCGGCAGCGCGTCGAACACGCGTGCGCCGAGCAGCCCGCGCGTGCCGTCGGTGAGCGGGAGCAGGCAGATCAGGATGTCGGTGCGGGCGAGGAACGCGTCGAGTGCCGCGTCGCCCGCGTAGCAGTCGATGCCGTCGAGCGTGCGCGGCGTGCGGCTCCAGCCGGCGCACGGGAAGCCGAAGCGCCGCAACGTGTCGAGCACGGCCTGGCCGAGCGTGCCGAGCCCGAGCACGCCGACGCGCCGCGACGCGGCCGCGCGCACCGGCCGCTCGCGCCACACCTGCGCGCGCTGCTGCGTCGCGTAGTCGAACAGGTCGCGGTGGATCGTCAGCACCGCCTGCGTCACGTACTCGACCATCCCTTCGACGATGCCCGGCTCGATCATCCGCACGACCGGGATGTGCGCGGGCACGCGCGACAGGTCGAACTGGTCGATGCCGGCGCCGACGGAGAACACGACCTCGAGATTCGGCAGCAGCGCGGCCGGATCGTCGGGCGGCTGCCAGGCGGCGAGATAGCGGACGGTTTCAGGGTCGCCGAGGTCCGGCCAGATCCGGAACGGGAGGTCGGGCGCCTGTTGCGCGAAGCGCTGCGCCCATTGCGCGCCGCGCACCGGGTCGGCCTTGTAGAGAAAGCTCATCGCGCGTGCCGCTCAGCCGAGCGCCTGGTTCACGATCGCGAACGTGCGCAGCGCCGGGTCGCGCGCGGGCGCCGCGCCGCGCGCCATCGCGACGACCGTGTCGACGCGCGGCAGCCCGAGCCCCTGCAGCCAGTCGGACAGCCCGCTGTCGCCCGGCACGTCGAGCCGCACGAACATCCCTTCGTGCAGCGCGAGCCAGTGGCTGATCAGCGCCTGCGCGCGCAGCGCGTCGGGCGCGACCACCGGGCCGATCACATGGCCGCGGCCGAAGCGGCGGAACAGCGCGAAGCCGAGCAGCTCGCCGTCGCGATCGAGCGCGATCCCGTTCGCGACGCCGAGCAGCGCATCGATCACCGCGTCGCGCGGATAACCTGCCGCGCGCGAGGCGAGCGCCGCGAGGCGCGGGCCGTCGTTGGTGCCGAGCGGGCGCAGGCGCTCGCCCGGCGGCAGCGAGATCAGCGGCGGCTGGAACGCGGCGCCCTGGTGCTGGTCGATCGTGCCGATCGCCTCGAAGCCGAATTTCACGTAGAGCGGTTCGCCGGACGGCGTCGCATGCAGGAAGATCGTGCGCGCGCCGAGGCTGTCGACGACGCGCGCGAGCAGTTCTCGGCCGATGCCGCGGCTCTGGCGCTCGGGCGACACGATCACCATGCCGAGCGATGCGTGCGCGTCGCCGAATCGCCAGCCGAGCGCGGTGCCGACGATGCCGCCTTCGTCTTCGGCGACGAAGCCGTGGCCGAGCTGGAGCGCGAAGCGCCAGTCGTCGAGACGGTGCGGCCACTTGACCGCTTCCGACAGACGATGCGCGGCGGGCAGGTCGGTGTCGGTGAACGGACGATAGATGAGCGTGCTGGAAGGGTTGAGATCGGACACGCCGGACTCCGGATGGGTAGGAATGACATATCGACTCTGCCAGCGACACCGCGGCGCGGATAGGACGATTCGCCTGTTTTCCGGCGGCGGCGGGCGGCCGGGCGAGATCGACGCAAACCGGCGCGATCGGCGCGCGCGAACGCGCGCTTCATGCCGGCGCGGCCCGCCAATCCGACAGCTTCTGCTGTGGGAATGACACTACGATGGAACTGCAGCGGCGCCGCCCGGGCGAGCCGCGCCGGGCCCGCCGGGTAGTTGGCGCGCCGCGGTTGCGCGAAGCCTGCCGGGGCGGCCCGCGGCGCCGCGCGCGACCGTGCCGCAGATCGTGCTGCCCGCGGCCCGCAACACGCGGCGAATCTGCGTTTCGACCGGCGTCGAACGATGCGCGACGGATTTTTTGCCCTGATTCAATTGCGTTGAACCCAGCCCGTCCCCGGCCCTGCCGGGGTTTCATACCGACAGGACCTCACCATGATCCAATTTGAACCGAAGTTCATCACGTTCGACTGCTACGGCACGCTGACCCGCTTCCAGATGGCCGACCTGGCGCGCGAGATCTACGCGGACCGGCTGTCGCCGGTCGCGATGGAGGATTTCGTGCGCGCGTTCGCCGCCTATCGGCTCGACGAGGTGCTCGGGGCGTGGAAGCCGTACCGCGACGTCGTCGTCAACGCGATCCGGCGCACCTGCGCGCGCATCGGCACGCCGTTCGACGAAGCCGAGGCCGAGCGCTTCTATCATGCGGTGCCGACGTGGGGCCCGCATCCGGACGTGCCGGCCGGCCTGTCGCGGCTCGCGCAGAAGTACAAGCTCGTGATCCTGTCGAACGCCATGGACGAGCAGATCATGAGCAACGTCGACAAGCTCGGCGCGCCGTTCCATGCAGTGTTCACCGCGCAGCAGGCGCAGTCGTACAAGCCGCGCATGCAGGGCTTCGAATACATGTTCGGCAAGCTCGGCTGCAAGCCCGAGGACGTGCTGCACGTGTCGTCGAGCCTGCGCTACGACCTGATGACGGCCGAGGATCTCGGCATCAAGCACAAGGCGTTCGTCAATCGCGGGCACGAGCCGGGCACGCCGTTCTACAACTATTACGAGGTGTCGGACATCGGCCACCTCGCGACGCAGCTCGGGCTGTAAGCGCCGCCGCCGCGCCGGCGGGCGGCTGCGCGCCCTGCGCGCGCGGCCGTGCCGGGCAGGCCTGTCGGCACGGCCAAGAGGGGCGCGACGGCCTTGCCGCTTTACGCGTCCGCTCACCGCACGAACCGAGGGTAATTACCGATACGGCGCCATTCAAGGCGGGGCCGTCCGAGCCGATATATGTACCGAACGGTTAATATCGCGAGGCCCCCCGCATGAAGTTGTCCACGAAACTGCTGATGCTCGTCGTCGCGGCGCTGCTCGGCGTTGCATTGCTCGCCGCGATGTCGCTGCACACGCTGCGCGACGCGCTGATCGACAGCCGTCGTGACGAGATCGTCATTCTGCTCACCAAAGCCGAGCATCTGGTCGACTCGTATCGCGCGATGCAGGCGAGCGGAACGCTCACCCGGGAGCAGGCCCAGCAGCAGGCCAAGGCCGCGTTGTCGGCGCTCAATGCGAATTCGAAGAGCTACTACTGGGTGACGACGTCCGACGGCGTCAACCTCGTGCATCCGAACGCGAAGTTCATCGGCACCCGCGCCAAGGGCAACCGCACGACCAGCGGCCTGACCGACAGCGAGGCGTACCGCGCCGGAATGGCCCAGGCGCATTTCGCGCTCGTCGACGTGCTGATCAAGCGCAGCCCGGACGCGGACGTGGAGCCGAAACTGCAGGGCGTGGTCGCCGTTCCGGACTGGGACTGGTGGATCGGCACCGGATTCTTCTACGACGACATCAACGCGGCGTTTGCGCGGCTCGCGCAGGTGCTCGGCGCCATCACGCTCGTCATCGCCGCGGCGCTCGCGGCGATCGCGTGGGGGGTGTTGCGCAGCGTCCGGCGGACGCTGGGCGGCGAGCCCGCGCAGGCGGCCGGGATCGCGGCCCGCATCGCCGCCGGCGAACTGGACGTGCAGTTCGATACGGCGCACGCCGCGCCGGGCAGCCTGCTCGTCGCGCTCGGCGACATGAAGGCGCGACTGACCGAAACCATCGCCGACATCCAGACCACGACCCGCTCGATCGCCGTCGGCACCGGCGAGATCGCGCAAGGCAACCTGGACCTGTCCCAGCGCACGGAGGAACAGGCCGCGTCGCTGCAGCAAACGGCCGCCAGCATGGAGCAGATCACGTCGACGGTCAAACAGAATGCCGACAATGCGCGTCAGGCGAACGCGCTCGTGACCCACGCGAAGGAGGCGACCGAACTCGGCGGCGCCGCCGTGCGGGAAGTCGTCGAAACGATGCGGCAGATTTCGGACGGATCGGTGCGGATCGCCGACATTACCGTCGTGATCGAGAGCATCGCGTTCCAGACCAACATTCTCGCGCTCAATGCCGCGGTCGAAGCCGCGCGGGCCGGTGAGGAAGGACGCGGGTTCGCGGTCGTGGCCGCGGAGGTCCGCTCGCTCGCGCAACGCAGCGCGGCGGCCGCGAAAGACATCAAGGGATTGATCGAGGCGTCGGTCGAGCGGGTCGGCAGCGGCAGCCGGCTCGTCGAGACGGCGGGCGCGCGCATGACGGAGATCGTCCGGTCGATCGACCGGGTCGCCGACATCATGGGCGAGATTACCGCGGCATCCGCCGAGCAAAGTACCGGCATCGAACAGATCGGCCTGGCGGTCGCGCAGATGGACGAAGTGACCCAGCAGAATGCCGCGCTGGTGGAGCAGGCCGCCGCGGCCGCGTCCTCGCTGGATGAACAGGCGGCACGGTTGAGGGCCGCCGTGTCGGTGTTCAGGCTGACGGCTTGATTGCTCGACTGTCTGACTCTGACTGCGTGACTGCGTGACTGCGTGACTGCGTGACCGCCAGACTGCGTGACCGCCCGACTGCCCGACTGCCCGACTGCCCGACTGCCCGGCTGCCTGATTGCTCGACGTCTGACTGCCCGACCGCCTGACCGCCCGACCGCTGACCGCCGCGTGCGCACCCGCCGGCAACGCCATCACCTCGTTTTCCTGACGCCACGCCGGCAAGTGTTCGGCGTGGTGCTCACCAACCTGCCGGCGCCGACCGCGTCGCAGCGGGGAGTCGCGGCTTGACGGCCCGTCACGGGTTCGTGCCCGGCGTCGGATCATCCGGCCGCATCCCTGTTGTCCGCCCGTCGTCCGGCAAAGCCGCTTCGACGTCGCGGCAATCTCCTGACCTTTCATGCGCCGGGCGTCCTCGCGGCCGGCGCCCGCCGTCCGATGCGCGCGCGACGTCCCGGTCGTACCGGGCGCCGCGGGCCGCGAGCGCGCATTCCACACAAACATGCGGTTTGCGAGTGTCGAACGCGTTTCGGATGCCGCGCGGCCAATTTTGTCGGCGCAATCTGCCGCGCGTATCACTTTACGATTTCCTTCGTCGCGCACGTATCGCGCAGTGGTCGCGACGCGGCATCGAGCCGATGGCGGTACGCGTGGTCACGCAGCAAATCATGCTGCGCGGGCGGTCCAAAACGGTCGAATCGTATCGTGCAGCCGCCCCGAATCGCGATAACCCGCATTTTGGCGATGCTTAAATGAACTCAATGCGCACGACGTCGCGCCCGCGACCAGCACACGGGCATGACGGAATTCTCGAACCACGCTGGACCCCAGGACCCACTTTCCACAGTCAGGAGCAGTTCGGATGAGCGACGATATCGACAACGGCAGCAAGGGCGGCTTCACGCGCCGCGACATGATGCGGGTCATGGCGGCGAGCGGCATGATGGCCGCCGGCGCCGGCGGGCTGCTGATGCAACCCGGGACGGCGTTTGCGGCACCCGCGCCCAAGCGCGGCGGCAAGATTCGGGTTGCGAACGAATCGGGCTCGACGGCCGATACGCTCGACCCGGCCAAGGGCTCGACGGGCGCCGACTACATCCGTTTCTTCATGTTCTACAGTGGCCTCACGCAGCTCGATGCGAGCCTGACGCCGCAGATGAATCTCGCCCAGTCGTTGCAGACGACCGACGCGAAGACGTGGATCATCAAGCTGCGCAAGGGCGTCACGTTCCACGACGGGAAACCGGTCACGCCGGCCGACGTGGTGTACTCGCTGATGCGCCACAAGAACGCGGCCACCGCGTCGAAGGTCAAGCCGCTCGCCGATCAGTTCGCCGACGCGAAGGCGAGCGGCCCGGACGAGGTCACGCTCGTGCTCGCGAGCGCGAATGCCGATCTGCCGGTGATCCTCGCGACGCCGCAACTCGTGATCGTCAAGGACGGCACGACCGATTTCAGCACCGGCATCGGTTGCGGCCCGTACAAGCTGAAGTCGTTCAAGCCGGGCGTGTCGACCGTCGGCGTGCGCAACGACAGCTACTTCAAGCCGGGGATGCCGTACCTCGACGAGATCGAGCTGATCGGCATCAGCGACAGCGCCGCGCGCCTGAACGCGCTGCTGTCGGGCGACGTGCACCTGATCAACGCGATCGATCCGCGCTCGACGCAGCGGGTCGCGTCGACGCCGGGCTATGCGCTGCAGGAAACCAAGTCGGGGCTCTATACCGACCTGATCATGCGCAGCGACAACCCGATCGTCGCGAACCCCGATTTCGTCGAAGGGATGAAGTACCTGTTCAATCGCGAGCAGATCCGCTCGGCGGTGTTCCGCGGCTACGCGGTGATCGGCAACGACCAGCCGATCCCGCCGGGGCATCGCTACTTCAACGCGTCGCTGCCGCAGCGGCCGTACGATCCGGACAAGGCGAAGTTCCTGTTCCAGAAGGCGGGCGCGCTGGGCGCCGCGCTGCCGCCGATCTATGCGACCTCCGACGCGAACGGGTCGATCGAGATGGCCGTGCTGCTGCAGCAGGCCGGCCAGAAGATCGGGCTGAACCTGCAGGTGAACCGCGTGTCGGCGGACGGCTACTGGTCGAATCACTGGATGAAGCATCCGCTCGGCTTCGGCAACATCAACCCGCGTTCGAGCGCCGACGTGCTGTTCACGCAGTTCTTCAAGTCGGACGCGCCGTGGAACGAGTCGGGCTGGAAGAACCCGAAGTTCGACCAGCTGCTGCTCGCCGCGCGCTCGGAAACCGACGACGCGAAGCGCAAGCAGATGTACGGCGACATGCAGGTGCTCGTCGCGCAGCAGTGCAGGGTCGGCATCCCGGCGTTCATCAGCTTCCTCGACGGCTACGACAAGCGGCTCGCGGGCCTCGGCTCGATCCCGACCGGCGGGATGATGGGCTTCATGTTCGCCGAGCACGTGTGGTGGAACGCCTGACACCTGCGCGTGCCGCCGCCGTGCGGCCGGTGCGGATTGCCGCGCCGGCCGCACGCGGCCTCTACGGGAGTGAAGTTTCATGAATCGAATCCTGCTTGGACTGATCGGCCGGCGCATCGCGGTCACCGCGCTGACGCTGCTGATCGTGTCCGCGATCATCTTCACGATCACGAACCTGCTGCCGGGCGATGCCGCGCAGGCCGCGCTCGGCCAGTCGGCGACGCCCGAGACGGTCGCCGCGCTGCGCCAGCAGTTCGGCCTCGACATGCCGGCCCACGTGCGCTACCTGAACTGGCTCACCGGGCTGCTGCACGGCGATTTCGGCCGTTCGCTGTCCGGCGACATGCCGGTGTCGGCGATGATCGGCGGGCGCCTGCCGAAGTCGCTCGCGCTCGCGGCGATCACGACCGCCGTGTCGGTGCCGATCGCGCTGCTGCTCGGCATCCTCGCTGCGGTCAAGCGCGAGTCGGTGGTCGACCGCGTGATCAGCCTCGGCACGCTGGCGCTCGTCGCGACGCCTGAGTTCCTGATCGCGACGGTCGCCGTGCTCGTGCTCGCCGTGAAGCTGCACTGGCTGTCCGCGCTGTCGTACAGCGGCCCGATCGAGAGCCTGCACGATTTCCTGCGCGCGTACGCGATGCCGGTGCTGACGCTGTGCGCGGTCGTGATCGCGCAGATGGCGCGGATGACGCGCGCCGCGGTGATCGAGCAGTTGAGCGCGTCGTATGTCGAGATGGCCGTGCTCAAGGGCGCGAGCCCCGCGCGCGTCGTGCTGCGCCATGCGCTGCCGAACGCGATCGGGCCGATCGCCAATGCGATCGCGCTGAGCCTGTCGTACCTGCTCGGCGGCGTGATCGTCGTCGAGACGATCTTCAACTATCCGGGCCTCGCGAGCCTGATGGTCGATGCGGTCGGCAATCGCGATTTCCCGCTGGTCCAGGCCTGCACGCTGATCTTCTGCGTCGCCTACCTGACGCTCGTGCTGTTCGCCGACCTCTGCTCGATCGTGTCGAACCCGAGATTGCGGACCTGAGCGTCCCGCCCACCTTCCGAGATGCCGACCATGCACCCGACCGAACCCGTTCATCGCAGCAGCGCGCTGCCGCCGTCAGGCGAACCGCGCTCGCCGTCGGGAGGCGCGACGCCGCCCGCCGCGCCGTCCCCCGACCAGCCGCGCAAGCGCCGCGCCGCGCGCATCAGACTGACGACCGGCGGCCGCATCGGCCTGTCGATGGTCGGCCTGATGCTGTTCATCGCGGTGTTCGCGCCGCTGCTCGCGCCGCACGACGTCGGCGCGATCGTCACGCCGGACGTGTTCGCGCCGTTCAGCGCGAAGCTGCCGTTCGGCGCCGACTTCCTCGGCCGCGACATGCTGAGCCGGATCCTGTACGGCACGCGGCTGACCGTGCTGCTCGCGCTCGCGGCCGTGCTGCTCGCCGCGCTGACCGGCACGACGCTCGGGCTGCTCGCGACCGTGTCGGGCCGCGCGGTCGACGAGACGATGAGCCGGCTGCTCGACGCGCTCACGTCGATTCCGTCGAAGATGTTCGCGCTGATGTTCGTCGCGGCCTTCGGCTCGTCGCTGCCGCTGCTGGTCCTCACCGCCGCAGTCAGCTACATGCCGGGCTCGTACCGGATCGCGCGCGCGCTGGCGGTCAACATCAGCACGCTCGAATTCGTGCAGGTGGCGCGGGCGCGCGGCGAGAGCGCGCTGTACATCGCGTGCGTCGAGATGCTGCCGAACATGATCCATCCGATGCTCGCCGATACCGGGCTGCGCTTCACGTTCGTCGTGCTGCTGCTGAGCGGCCTGAGCTTTCTCGGGCTCGGCGTGCAGCCGCCGTACGCGGACCTCGGCTCGCTCGTGCGCGAGAACATCGCGAGCCTCGGCGACGGCTCGGCCGTCGCGATCATGCCCGCGGTCGCGATCGCGATCCTGACGGTGGGCGTCAACCTGTTGATCGACGGCCTGCCGCATCGCGGCCGCCGCAAGGGCGCGGCCGCGGCCGCGGGAGAACACTGATGCGAGATGAATCGACTCCGCTCGTCGAGGTGCGCGGGCTGCGCGTGGTCGGCGGCCGGCCGGGCGGCGAGGAAACGACGATCGTCCACGGCGTCGACTTCGAGATCGGGCGCGGCGAGGTGCTCGCGCTGATCGGCGAATCGGGCTCCGGCAAGACGACGATCGCGCTGTCGCTGATGGGCCATGCGCGCACCGGCTGCCGGATCGCCGGCGGCTCGGTGAAGATCGGCGGCACGGACGTCTGCACGCTATCGGCCCAGGCGCTGACCGCGCTGCGCGGCCGCCGGGTCGCCTATATCGCGCAGAGCGCGGCCGCCGCGTTCAACCCGTCGCGCACGATTCTCGACCAGGTGATCGAGAGTGCGCTGATCCACAAGACGATGACGAAGCGCGACGCGCAGGCGAAGGCGGTCGAACTGTTCCGCGCACTCGCGCTGCCGGAGCCCGAGACGATCGGCAAGCGTTATCCGCACCAGGTGTCGGGCGGCCAGTTGCAGCGGCTGATGGCCGCGATGGCGCTGATCACCGATCCGGAGCTCGTGATCCTCGACGAGCCGACCACCGCGCTCGACGTGACCACGCAGATCGACGTGCTGCAGGCGTTCAAGAGCGTGATCCGGCGCTACGGGATGAGCGCGGTGTACGTGTCGCACGATCTGGCGGTGGTCGCGCAGATGGCCGACCGGATCGTCGTGCTGAGCGACGGCGTGATCCGCGAAGCGGGCGCGACCGAGCAGATCCTGCATGCGCCGACGCACCCGTACACGCAGAGCCTGATCGCGGCCGTCACGCCGAACGATGCGCAACGCGACGAGAAACCGGCGCCGGCCGAACCGGCGCCGCTGCTCGACGTGCGCGGTGCGGTCGCCGGTTACGGCGGCCGGACGGCAAAGGGCTGGCCCGCGAAGCTGATCCTGCACGAAGTCGACCTGCGCATCGGGCGCGGGCAGACGGTCGGCGTGATCGGCGAATCGGGCTCGGGCAAGACGACGCTCGCGAAGGTGATCGCGGGCCTGGTCCCGGCTGCTGCCGGGAAGATTCTGCTCGACGGCGAGCCGCTCGCGCTCGATATCGCCAAGCGCACGAAGGAGCAGCACCGCCGTGTGCAGATCGTGTTCCAGAACGCCGATACCGCGCTCAACCCGGTGCATACCGTCGAGCGCACGCTCGCGCGGCCGCTCGCGTTTTACCACGGGATCAAGGGCGCGCGTGCGCGGCAGCGCGTCGCCGAGCTGCTCGAACTCGTGCGGCTGCCGCCCGCGGTGGCCTCGCGGCGTACCGGCGAGCTGTCCGGCGGGCAGAAGCAGCGCGTGAACCTCGCGCGCGCGCTCGCGGCCGAGCCCGACCTGATCCTGTGCGACGAAGTCACGTCGGCGCTCGATACGGTCGTCGGCGCCGCGATCATGGATCTGCTGCGCGACCTGCAGGCGAAGCTCGGCGTGTCGTACGTGTTCATCACGCACGACATCGCGAAGGTGCGCGCGATCAGCGACGACATCGTCGTGCTGTACGCGGGCCGCCGTGTCGAAACCGGGAGCCGCGACGCGCTGTGCGCGCCGCCTTATCACCCGTATTCGCATCTGCTGGTGTCGTCCGCGCCGGAGCTGCGCGCGGGCTGGCTCGACGATGCGGCCGAGCGTTGCCACCGGCCGCTGGTGCCGATCGGCGAGCGCGAGAACGAGGCCGAGCTGTGTCCGTTCCTGTCGCGCTGCGCGATGCGCGTGGACGGCGTCTGCAACCGGACGGCACCGGCGCTGCGCACGCTCGGCAACGGCGCGCAGGTGCTGTGCCATCGCAGCGAGGAAGACCTCGCTCGCTTCCAGGCGGAACCGGCGCCGGAGGGTGCCGCGCCCGAGCAGCCGGTGCAGCTGTAGCGCGCGACACGCCGGAAGTTCGCCGCGCGCGACGTGGCAAGTGAAGCGGCGAACGGAGCACCGCATAGTCTGCTGCGGCGGTCGCGCAAAACGGCGCTTTGTGCGCGTGCCGCGCGCGAATACGCGGCAACTGCGGTTTTTGATGGTGATTTAATGATTTCCCATGAACGGCCGCCGATCGTCGTCGCCGACATGCTCGAGAAGAATCCGATGAAATTCGAATCGTACTGGCTGGATACCCGCCCCGCGTTTCGCGCCGGCTGCGAAGGGCCCGTCGAAGGGCGGGCCGACGTGGTCGTGATCGGCGGCGGCTTCACCGGCCTGTCGGCGGCGCTGGCGCTCGCGCAGCGCGGCGTATCGGTGGTCGTGCTCGAAGCCGCGCAGGTCGCGGGCGAAGCGTCCGGCCGCAACGGCGGCCAGTGCAACACGGGCGTCGCACAGGATTACGCGTCGCTGGCCGCGCGCATCGGCGCGGAGCCGGCGAAGCAGTTCTATCGCGCGTACGAAAGCGCGGTGAAGAGCGTCGAGACGATCGTCGTCGAGCACGCGATCGACTGCGATTTCCGGCGGGCGGGCAAGCTGAAGCTCGCCGCGAAGCCGCAGCATTTCGCGGGGCTCGAAAAGACCTTCGACGCGTTGCGCCGCGATGTCGATCCGGACATCGAACTGATCGAGCCGGCGCGGATTCGCGACGAAGTCGCTTCCGACGGTTTCTACGGCGGACTCCTGCAGCGCAACGGCGCGCAGATGCACATGGGCAAGTTCGGCGTCGGGCTTGCGCAGGCAGCCGTGCGCGCCGGCGCACGCGTGTACGAGCATGCGGCCGTCACGCAGCTCGAGCGGCTCGACGGCGAGCGCCACGCGATCACCTGCACGCGCGGCAGGATCGTCGCCGATCGCGTGCTGGTCGCGACCGGCGCATCGCAGCACGGCCCGTTCGGCTGGTTCCGGCGGCGCATCGCGCCGGTCGGCAGCTTCATCGTCGTGACCGAGCCGCTGCCCGACGCGCAATTGAACCGGCTGTTCCCGCAGCGCCGCGCCTACGTGACGTCGCGCCAGATCGGCAACTACTTCCGCGTGACGCCCGACAACCGGCTGCTGTTCGGCGGCCGCGCGCGCTTCGCGATGTCGAGCCCGCGCTCCGACGCGAAAAGCGGCGACATCCTGCGCGCCGGCATGGCCGGGTATTTCCCGGAACTGGCCAAGGTGCGGCTCGATTACTGCTGGGGCGGGCTGGTGGACATCACCGCCGACCGGCTGCCGCGCGCGGGCCAGCACGACGGGCTCTATTACTCGATGGGCTACAGCGGCCACGGCGTGCAGATGTCGGTGCACATGGGCCGCGTGATGGCCGACGTGCTGTACGGCGCGGCCGCGTCGAATCCGTGGCGCGACCTCGAATGGCCGGCGATGCCCGGCCATTTCGGGCACGCGTGGTTTCTGCCGATCGTCGGCGCGTATTACCGGATCCAGGATTTCCTGCACTGAAGCGACTGCCCCCGGAGGATTGGATATGACCGCACGATTCGTTTGCCCACTCGCCGCCGGCAACGGCCGCCGCGACGGGACCGGCGGCGACACGATGGCCGGGCCGGGCGCGCCCGGCGCCGCGCCGCGCGCTGCCGCGCAGGCGGCCGCATGAGGACGGCGAGCATGGTCACTCCGTTCCACGACGCGGACGAAGGCGCGACGCCTCGCGCACCGCGTGTTCCGCAGCCCGTATCGCCGGCGATCGGCGACGTGCTGCGCACGATCGATGCGTCGTTCGCGCAGCCGCTGAACCTCGACACGCTCGCGGCGGTGGCCGGATTGAGCGTGTCGCGTTTCACCGCACGCTTTCGCGGCGAAGTCGGGTTGTCGCCGCACCGGTATCTGTGCCTCGTGCGCGTGCGGCGTGCGCAGGACTTGCTGCGCGCCGGCCTCGCGCCTTCGGTCGTCGCGACCGAGGTCGGCTTCTTCGATCAGAGCCACCTGTGCCGGCATTTCCGGCGGGTACTCGGGATCACGCCGCGCGATTACGTGGTCGCGCGGCCGGGCACGCCTGCGCGACCGTCTTCGATGCGCTCGCACACCGAGCGCCGCGCAGCGTCGTGTCACGCCGCGTAGGCGCAACGGCGACGGGCACGCCTGACGGATGGCCGGCGAGCGCGCCGGCGAACGACCATTTCCGATATCGCGCGACGGTTTTCAACCCGGCCGCCGCGCACTGCACAGGAGCAGAAATGACCGCAGCTTTCGTGTTGCACCGTGCCGACGGCGCACCTTCGTCAACCGCGTTTCGCCAGCAGGCGTTCGGCGCGAACGATCCGTTCGCGCGACATCGGGAGATCGCCTGGGAAGGGCCCGACGCGATGGCCGCCGGACGTATCGCCTTCGCCGGCGAACTCGACGTGGCGAGCTTTCCGCACATCGAAACCATCGCGATCATCGAAGGCGAGCTGACGCTCGAAGCGGCCGGCGCCGCACCGCTCGTGCTGGGCCCGGGAGAAGGGGCCGTGATCGGCGGCGGCACGGCGCTGCGCGTCACCGCGGCATCGCGCGTGCTGTTCACGTTCTGTGCGGCCGCGTGCGCGACACCGACGAAGCGCGGCGTGTTCGCGCTGCGTGCCGACGCCGACTTCAAGCCGTCCGCGACGCTGCCGCCGGAGGTCCTGCTCGGCCCCGCGCCGCAATGCCGCAGCGACAACGTGTTCGTCGACGATGGGGCCGCGTACTGCGCGGGCACGTGGGATTCGACGCCGTATCACCGGATCGTTCGCCCGCATCGCGTGAACGAGTTCATGCTCCTGCTGGCCGGCAGCGTCCGGTTCGCGGCGCCCGACGGCAGCGTGCTGTCGCTCGGCGCCGGCGACGCGCTGTTCGTGCCGCGCGGCGCGTCGATCGGGTGGGAAAGCAGCGAGCGCGTGTCGAAATTCTACGTCGTGCAGAACGTCCACGTATCCACCGAACGAGACTGACCATGTCCCCTCCGCTGCGCCTTATCGAAACCTCGCCCACGCTGCCGGCCTCGGCCGACGTCGTCGTGATCGGCGGCGGCATCATCGGCGTCTTTACCGCGTACTACCTCGCCCGGCGCGGCATGTCGGTCGCGCTGGTCGAGAAAGGCCGCATCGGCGCCGAGCAGTCGAGCCGCAACTGGGGCTGGTGCCGGCAGCAGAACCGCGACGCGCGCGAATTGCCGATGGCGAGCAAGAGCATCGACCTGTGGGAACGATTCGCCGCCGAATCCGGCGAAGACACGGGCTTTCATCGCTGCGGGCTGCTGTATCTGAGCAATGACGAGGCCGAGCTGTCCCGCTGGGCCAGCTGGGGCGACTTCGCGAAGTCCGCGGGCGTGACGACGTACATGCTCGACAGCAAGCAGGCCGGCGAGCGCGGGCGCGTGACGGGCCGGCAGTGGAAGGGCGGCGTGTTCTCGCCGACCGACGGCACGGCCGACCCGGGCAAGGCCGCGCCGGCCGTGGCGGCAGCACTGATGAAGCTGGGCGGCAGCGTCCACCAGCACTGTGCTGCGCGCGGGATCGAACTCGAGGGCGGGCGCGTCGGCGGCGTGGTCACCGAGGCCGGCGTCATCAGGACGAAGACGGTCGTGCTCGCCGGCGGCGCGTGGGCGTCGTCGTTCTGCCGCCAGCTCGGCATCCGCTTTCCGCAGGCGTCGATCCGTCAGTCGATCCTGAGCGTGTCGCCCGTCGAACAGCGCTTGCCGGATGCGCTGTACACCTCCGGCGTGTCCGTCACGCGCCGCGACGACGGACGCTACGCACTGGCCATCAGCGGCCGCGCGCGCGTGGACGTGACGCCGCAGTTCCTGCGGTTCGCCCCGCAGTTCGTGCCGATGTTCGCGAAGCGCTGGCGCAATCTGCTGCCGGGCGGCCTCGAGGGCATGCGCGGCGGCCACGAAACGCTCAAGCGGTGGCGGCTCGATGCGCCGACCCCGATGGAGGCGGTGCGCATCCTCGATCCGAAGCCCGACATGCCGACCGTCACCGAAACCTATCGTCGTGCCGTCGAACTGCTGCCCGAACTGCGCGAAGCCACGATCACGCACGCATGGGCCGGGTACGTCGACAGCACGCCGGACGGCGTCCCGGGTATCGGCGAAGTGCCGGGCGTGCCGGGATTGATCCTGGCGGCGGGCTTTTCCGGACACGGTTTCGGCATCGGCCCCGGCGCCGGTCACCTGATCGCGGATCTCGCCACCGGGGCGCCGCCGATCGTGGACCCGGTACCGTATCAGCCGGGCCGGTTCGCCGATTCCGCCTGGGGCAAGGTTGCCGATTTCTAGTGTGAGGCCGTCTCGCGGACGACGGTGGCGGCCTCCGGGCTTCCGCCGTTCGCCGGCGCATGGTATCGATTCAAGGACACCCCGCAATGCATTCACCCATCGATTCACCGGTTCGTCACCTGATGGAAGCCGGCAGGCTGGAGCGCTTCTTCATCGACGGCGACTGGGTCTTGCCTGACGGCGGCGACCGGTTCGCGGTCGTCAGCCCGTCCACCGAAGACACGCTGTGCGAGATCCCGCTCGGCAATGCACGCGACGCCGACCGCGCGGTGCAGGCCGCGCGCAATGCTTTCGAGCGCTGGGCCGCGACTTCGCCGCAGCAACGCGCCACACTGCTCGACCGCGTTCACGCGTTGATGCTGGAGCGTGCCGAACGGTTCGCGCTCGCGCTCGCGATGGAAATGGGCGCGCCGATCAATTACGCACGCGGCGCCCATGTGCCGCTCGCGGCCGAACATATCCGCGTCGCGCGCGACAATCTGGCCAGTTACCCGTTCCTGACACGGCGCGGGACGACCGCGATCGTGCGCGAGCCGATCGGCGTGTGCGCGCTGATCACACCGTGGAACTGGCCGATCTATCAAATCACGGCGAAGGTCGGCCCGGCGCTCGCGGCAGGCTGCACGGTGGTGTTGAAACCCAGCGAGCTGTCGCCGCTCAGCGCGTTGCTGTTTGCCGAAGTGATCGCCGATGCGGGCGTGCCCGCCGGCGTGTTCAACCTGGTGAGCGGCAGCGGAACCGAAGTGGGCGCGGCGCTCGCGTCGCACCCGGAGGTCGACATGGTGTCGATCACCGGCTCGACGCGTGCCGGCGTGCTGGTCGCGCAGGCCGCGGCGCCGACCGTCAAGCGCGTCGCGCAGGAGCTTGGCGGCAAGTCGCCGAACATCGTATTGCCCGATGCGGACCTGTCGCGCGCCATCGCGCCGGGCGTTGCCGCCGCGTTCCGCAACATGGGCCAGTCGTGCAGCGCGCCGACCCGGATGATCGTGCCGCGCAGCGTGCTGGGCCGCGTCGAGGCGCTGGCCGTCGCGGCAACGCAGCAGCTGGTCGTCGGCGATCCGTTCGCCGACACGACGACGCATGGTCCGCTGGCCAATCGCGCGCAGTTCGGCCGGGTCGCGCAGATGATCGACGCGGGCCTCGACGAACGGGCGAAACTGATCGCCGGCGGCCCCGGGCGGCCGGCGGGATTCGACCGCGGCTTTTATGCGCGGCCGACCGTGTTTTCCGACGTCCGTACCGACATGACGATCGCGCAGCAGGAGATCTTCGGTCCGGTCCTCGCGATCCTGCCTTACGATACCGTCGACGAGGCCGTCGCCATCGCGAACGACACGGTCTATGGGCTCGGCGCACATGTGCAGGGCACCAACAAGGAACGCGTGCGCGCGGTGGCCGCGCGCCTGCGCTCGGGTCAGGTCCATCTGAACTACCCGGCGTGGGATCCTCAGGCGCCGTTCGGCGGGTACAAGCAGTCGGGCAACGGCCGCGAGTACGGGATCGAAGGGATGGAGGAGTACATGGAGGTCAAGTCGATCGTGGGTTTTGGCGATTGACGCAGCCGCTGCGCGCGAGCGCGGCGGCAGTACAGAATGGAAGCCGTCTACTTTCCGAAGGTGCCGACATTGGATAATCCCGATTTCCCCGAGACGTCCCTGCAAGCCCATTGCGCACACTGGGCGACCTTGCGTCGCGACCTGCATGCGCATCCCGAGTTGCGGTTCGAGGAACACAGGACGGCCGACGTCGTCGCCCGCGAGCTTGAAGATCTCGGCTATGAGGTGTCGCGCGGGCTGGGCGGCACGGGCGTCGTCGCGAGCCTGCCGGGTGTGGACCCGGACCGCGGAATCGTGCTCCGCGCGGACCTGGATGCGTTGCCGATCCAGGAGGCCAACGACTTCGCGCACGCATCGGGCGCGCAAGGCGTCATGCATGCGTGCGGGCATGACGGGCATACCGTCATGCTGCTCGGCGCCGCGCGCATCCTGAAAGACCTGCCGCAGTTGCCGGGCACCGTGCATTTCGTGTTTCAGCCCGGCGAAGAGGGCGGCGCGGGCGCGCGCAAGATGATCGACGACGGGCTGTTCGAGCAATGTCCGACGCAAGCCGTGTTCGGCATGCACAACTGGCCCGGTTTGCCGGCCGGGCAGTTCGGGTTGCGCACCGGCGCCATCATGGCGGCCGGATGCCGCTTCAGGATCACGGTGACGGGCAAGGGCGCGCATGCGGCGCAGCCGCACCTGGGCATCGACCCCATACCGCTCGCCTGTTCGATGGTGCTGCAGTGTCAGACCATTGCAGCGCGGCACAAGGATCCGGTGGACCCCGCCGTCATTTCCGTCTGCATGTTCCATGCGGGCACGACGGACAACGTCATTCCGGACAGCGCCGAGTTGCGCGGGACGATCCGCACGCTGTCGTCGGCATTGCAGCAACAGTTGCAGCGCGACGTCCGGCTCGTGTGCGAAGGGCTGGCCGCGGCTTATGGCGCGCACGTCGACATCGAGTTCTTTCAGTACTATCCGGCGACGGTCAACACGCCGGCCGAGACCGCACTCTGCGAAGCTGTGATTCGCGACACGTTCGGCGACGAGCGGCTTCACCCCGACGTGCCGCCGAACATGACGTCCGAAGACTTCGGCTTCATGCTGGAGGAGCGCCCGGGCGCGTACGTGCTGATCGGCAACGCGCCGGCGGGAGCGGCCGCGCCGGCGCTGCATCACCCGACGTACGATTTCAACGACGACATCATTCCGGCCGGCGTTCGCTACTGGGTCGCCCTGGCACAGCGTTACTTCACGCGATCGCCGTGAGTGCGTGCCGCAATGGCGGGCGACGTCGGATCCAATCCAGCTGATACCGCGCGATTCGCAGGCGCTCGTACCGCGGAGACTCGAATATCGTCGGTCCGAGGTTGCCCGCGAAACGCGCGAGACAGGCGCTTTCGTGCATGCCGAACGCGCGCGCCACTTGCTCGACCTTCGGCAGGTTGTTCAGCGAACGCGATGGACGGCGAATCGCCGTGCGCACGAACCAGGACTGAAATGGTCCGAAGCGATCAGGCAAGTCCGTGCGCAAGCAACGAGCGTGTCAAGCCGGAGAGGTCTCCGCAGTTTCCGGTGGCTCGTCGTCGCTATTCACGATACTCGTGTTCGTGCATGTGTTCATGCTCGTGTTCGTGTTCGCGCCACGGATCACGTTCACGCGGATGACGATGCATCCACGCCTCGTGCTCCCAGTAGCGATGGCCGTCCCAGTAGCGGTCGCCGTGCATGCCAATCGTGACCGACACACCCGGCGCCGGGGCGGGCTCCTCGTACCTCGGTGGCGGTACGACGTAGGTTTGCGCGAAGGCCGTGCCGGCCGCGACGAGTGCGCCGCCTGCCACGAGTGTCGCCAGAATTCGGCGGTTTGCAATGGTCATGGGCTTCATAGCGCTGTCCTCCATTCAATACCCGAGAACGCGCACGATTCGTTCCCATACGGAGCGGCGGCGCTTCGTTGCCATTTCAACCACGCCCCCCGCGTTGCTTCGTAGCCAGCACCGATCCGGTGGCCGCACGCACGACGTCATCGTCGCTGCGGATTTGACATGCAATCGCTTCGAGGCACAGTGCGACGCTTAAAGGGAAGGAGTGCAGAGCATGATGATGCGAAGCGAAACCACTTGCGGACGAGGTATACGACGCACTCGTCATTTCGGTTCCGATCCGACAAAGGAACACTTACATCGAATTGAAACGAAATGGAGGGAAACGGGGAAAAGTCTGACCAGGGGGAATCGAATTTGCGATCGAGGGGCTGAAAATCACCCGTTCTCGCCATGCCGATGTCGGGTCGAATATCGCTTCGATCCGAAGGGAAAGCCCTGCGCCGCGTTGCGAGAAGGCGCGCACTCGTCGGGATCACGGTTCTCCGCATCAGGCCGCCCGGCGCAGAGGCGGCGAGTCATTGCGTCAAGGAAAGACGCGCCATGTCGTCGTCTTTCTCGGTTACGCATCCACGTGCAGACGGCATAGGCGTTGCTCATTTCGCTGGCGGTGTCCGCCGCCGTGAACGCAAGCATGGCGTCACGATGGACTGATGCGCGTCCGTAACCGGCTATCTCGTGCTCATGTCAATTCAATGGATACGTCCGCCGAACAGACCGAGCAGCCCGATGATGATCAGGTAGAGCGCAACGATGTAATTCAGCAGGCGCGGTACCACGAGGATGAGAATGCCGGCGATCAGCGAAACCAGCGGGCCGGCGCTAGTGACGATATTCATGCTTCCTCCGCAAGATTGGCAACGAGTGGCCACAGCCTGCCTTGCCTCTGGCACCCGTTACAGACGCGCGAGCCTGGCGAGCGTCCAGCCTTCGACCGTCAACTCGCTGGTCACAAGCGCGAACGCTTCAGGCGACGCAAGCGCCGTGCCTGCACCGACGTTTTCATCGCGATTCGCTCAGCGTGCCGGACCGGTATTCGCAGTTCGCGCACCCGTCAGCCTCAAGGAGAAACTCATGAACAAGGATCAGGTAAAGGGCCGCCTCAGGGAAGCAAAGGGCAAACTGAAGGAGCTGGTTGGCAAGGTCGTGGGAAATCCAACGGACAGATTGACGGGCAAGGCCGAACAGATCGTCGGCAAGACACAGGCATCATTCGGCGATGCGAAGGAGCGACTCAAGAAGCGGCAATAGAGCCTGACCGGGGAGACATCGAACTGGAAGCCATAGGCACTGGCTTCGCTCAATGCAGGTCAGGCGGTAAGTAATGAACCCCGAATTGCTCCGCCAGTTGGGCGAGCCGCCGATCGCGCGTCCAGAGCCACGTGCTCGGGGTCAACAGCACCGACGCCAGCAGCGTGCAATCCACTGCGCCGCATCCGCGCCCATACAGCCGTTCCCGCTCGATCCAGTCCGCTACTTCGGCTGGCGTCGCGAGCCGCGTTTGGCGCAATAACGCGAGATCTCCCAGCGTTCGGGCCCGCGGTTCGGGGGGCGTCCCGCACGTCAGCTCGAGTATCACCAATGGATGCGTCAAGACGTCATCGACACGCAGCAGCTGGACAAGCGCTGGTAGCGGTCGCCGGAAATGCTCGACCCACACCGATGTGTCGATCAGAACGCTCATCGGGTAGCCGCCTCCGGGTTACGGCGTGGCACATCCGGCATGTCCGGGGCGCGACCGCCAAGCGCGGCTAGGCGTTGTCCGGCCTGGACACGCACGAACGTTTCGAGTGCAGCCCGGAACAGGTCGGCCGGCGACGTGCCCGGCTCGGCGAGTTCGAGGGCGCGCGCATAGAGCGCGTCGTCGACGGTAACAGTAGTACGCATGATGACTCCTTTGATGCCTTTACGCATCAATTTTAGCATCAATTCGGCAGCGGTCCAGTCGTTGATAAAAACGCCATGCCAGAATTTTTCACTTTCAACCGCGGCAGTTTTGTGGGCCCGGGCCCGGGTCAGTCCGCCGAAAACCCGTTCACACGACGGCAGTGTTTACCGGGAACCGCTCATGGGAGCGAACTCACCGATCTCCGTTCAAGCAACGCTGAATACGCAATATCGAAAGCTCGAATACTTGGTTGGGCACGCAAGGATGCTTCGCTAGTATCCAACGCTCCCATGCGAGCAGGAACCGGAAGGTTCCCGGTTGCGCCGCCCGTTGCGGCATTTCGCGATTTTCCAACGGCTGACATGTCTCCCCACTTGAATCCCGACGGCACGGCCGGCGACGTCACGCGCCGGCTGGCCGCAGCGATCGCGTGCGCCGAGCCCGCGCGCAATCCGCCCGCCATCGCTGCCGCGCGGCGCGGCCTGCTCGACTTCCTTGCCGCCGCGTTCGCCGGCGCTCGCGACAACGGTTACCGCAAGCTGCTGGCGGCGTGCGGTCGGGATTCGACCGGCGCCGCAGCGGTGATTGGCAGCGCGATACCGGCGTCGCCGCAACATGCCGCGCTGCTCAACGGCTATGCAGGCCATGCGCTCGATTACGACGACGTGCACAGCAGCGTGCGCGGCCATCCCGGCACCGTGCTGCTGCCGGCGTTGCTCGCGCTCGCGCAGGTGCGCGCACGCAGCGCGCTCGAACTGCTCGACGCCTACGTCGTCGGCGTCGAGACGATGGCGCGGGTCGGTCTCGCGCTCGGCAGCCGCCACTACGAACTCGGTTTCCACAACACCGCGACGCTCGGCACGCTCGGCGCGGCCGCCGCCGCGGCGCGTCTGGTCGGGCTCGATGCGGCGGCCACCGAAAACGCGCTCGGCATCGCCGCGACGCAATCGGCCGGGCTGCGCCTGCAGTTCGGCAGCGAGATCAAGCCGTTGCACGCGGGCCTTGCCGCGCGCGCGGGGCTGTTCGCCGTGGCGCTCGCCGAGGCCGGATTGACCGGCGCACCGGGCGCACTCGACGGCCCGGAAGGATTCTTCGCCGTGTTCGGCGGCGGCGCGTCGCAGCCGGCGCGCGTGCTGGCCGACTGGGGCGCGCCGTGGCAGATCGTGTCGCCCGGCCTGTACTTCAAGCCGTGGCCGTGCTGCACGGCAACCCATTACGCCGTGCAGGCCGCGCTCGATCTGCGTGAGCGCCACCGCATCGCGCCGGCGGACATCGAGGGCATCGTGATCACGTTCCCGCCGGGCGGCGACACGCCGCTGTCGGACCGACTGCCGGCCACCGGCCTCGAAGCGCGCTTCAGCGTGGAATACGCGGTGGCCGCCGCACTGACGGACGGGCCGCCCGGCGTCGCGACGTTCGCCGACGTGCCCGTGCGCGACGACCTGATCGCGCTCGCCGCACGCGTGACGCGGCGCCACGATGCCGCGGCGCCGCGCGCGTCGACCGATCCCGCGACGCGTTTCTCGGTCGTCGAGATTGCGCTGCGCAACGGCGACACGCTGCGGCAACGCACCGAACGCCTCGTCGGTGCCGACGACCTTGCCGCGAAGTTCGCGGACGCGACCGCCCACGATCCCGCACTCGCGTTCGTCCCGGAACTGATCGATACGATGCGAAGCACGGCCGATCTTGCCCGACTTTTCCACACCTTTACGTCGCTTCAATCATGAGCACCGATCGCAGCACACCTTCCCGCCGCCAGATACGCCTCGGGTTGTTCCTCCAGGGCGCAGGACACCACGTCGCCGGCTGGCGCCACCCCGATGCCGAATCCGGCAGCGAGAACTTCGATCTGCTGCGCCGCGTCGTGCAGACCGCCGAGCGCGCGAAGTTCGACATGGTCTTCCTGGCCGACGGCTTGACGAGCGGCCCCGACGCGCATCCGTCGATGGCGATGCGCTTCGAGCCGCTGAGCCTGCTGTCGGCGCTCGCGATGCATACGCGGCACATCGGCCTTGCGGCGACCGCGTCCACGACGTACAGCGAGCCTTACCATATCGCGCGCGTGTTCGCATCGCTCGACCACCTGAGCGGCGGGCGCGCGGCATGGAACGTCGTGACGACTTCGTATGACCGCACCGCCGCGAATTTCACGCGCGGCAATCATCCGGATCACGCGCAGCGCTACGAGATGGCCGGCGAATTCGTCGATGTCGTGAAGGGGCTGTGGGACAGCTGGGACGACGACGCGGTCGTCAGGGACAAGGCGCGCGGCGTGTATTTCGACCCGGCGAAGGTGCACACGCTCGATCACGCCGGACGCTTCTTCAACGTGAGGGGGCCGCTCAACGCGTCGCGCCCGCCGCAGGGCCATCCGGTCGTGATTCAGGCCGGCTCGTCGGGCCCCGGCCAGGAGCTTGCCGCGCGCACCGCGGAAGTCGTGTTCACCGCGCAGCAGACGCTCGAGGAAGCGCAGGCCTTCTATCGCGACCTGAAGGGGCGGCTCGCGGCGTACGGTCGTGCCGAGGACGCACTTGCCGTGATGCCGGGCGTATTTCCGGTGATCGGCCGCACCGAGCAGGAGGCCAAGGACAAGTATGCGCAGCTCCAGCAATGGACGGATACGTCGGGCGCGCTGACGCTGCTGTCCGACCGTCTCGGCCACGACGTGTCGAAGTATCCGATCGACGGCCCGCTGCCCGACCTGCCCGAATCCGATCAGCTGAAGAGCCGCGCGAAGCTGCTTACCGATCTCGCGCGCCGCGAGAACCTCACGCTGCGCGAACTCTACTATCTCGTCGCCGGTGCGCGCGGGCACCGGATCGTGTGGGGCACGCCGACGCAGGTCGCCGACGCGCTCGAGGAATGGTTCGACGGCGGCGCCGCGGACGGCTTCAACATCATGCCGCCGTATTTCCCGGGCGGACTCGACGATTTCGTCGCGCATGTCGTGCCGGAACTGCAACGGCGCGGCCTGTTCCGCACCGAATACGAGGGCACGACGCTGCGCGACCATCTCGGGCTCGCGCGCCCGCCGAGCCGCTACGCAGCGCGTTGAGTCAGACCGCGAAGCGCGTCAGGTCGAGTGCGACCGGCGCGCTGTCGCGGCTTGCGTGCGGGCTGCCGGCCGGGCCGAGCGTATGCGCGAGGAAGGCCCGCGTGCGCGGGCTTTGCGGCGCGCGGAACAGCTGCGTGGCCGACCCGTGCTCGACGATCACGCCCGCCTCGGTGAAATAGACGACGTCGCTGATTTCCTCGGCGAAGCGCATCTCGTGCGTGACGAGCACGCAGGTCATGCCGTCGCGCACGAGATCGCGAATCACCGACAGCACGTCGCCGACGGTTTCCGGATCGAGCGCGGACGTCACTTCGTCGAACAGGATCAGGTCGGGCTGCATCGCGAGCGCGCGGGCGATCGCGACGCGCTGCTGCTGGCCGCCCGACAGCTCGCCGGGGTAGGCGTGCGCCTTGTCCGCGAGACGCACGCGTTCGAGCAGCGCGTGTGCGGTGCGCACCGCATCGTTGCGATCGCGGCCGAGAATCCGGACCGGGGCAACGACGAGGTTGTCGAGCACGCTCAGGTGCGGAAACAGGTTGTATTGCTGGAACACGAAGCCGACCCGCTTGCGCAGTGCGATTTCGTCGCGCTCCGATGCGAGCAGGTCGACGCGCGTGCCGTCGACCTCGATCAGGCCGCGCTGCGGCCGCAACAGCCCGGTGATGCAACGCAGGATCGTCGATTTGCCGGAGCCGGACGGGCCGATGATGGACACGGCCTGGCCGCGGTGCACGTCGAGATCGATGCCGCGCAGCACGGGCGTCGTGCCGTAGGACAGGTGCACGTCGCGCAGGCGGACGAGCGGCTCGTCCGCGCCGCGCGGAGTTTCAGTGGAATGCATGACGTCTTTCGAGAAGGCGGGTGAAACGGGCGATCGGGTAGCAGTACGCGAAAAACAGGCCGAGTACCGTGAAATAGACGACGACGGTGAAGTCGGCTCGCGCGACGGTGTTGCTCGCGACCTGCGCGGTGTCGAGCAGGTCGTGCACGCCGACCAGCGACGCGAGCGCGGTGGCCATCGCGATGCTCGCATACAGGTTCATCCACGGCGGCAGCATGCGGCGTACGCATTGCGGCAGGATGATCCAGCGGAACACTTGCGCGCGGCTGAACGCGAGCGAGCGTGCGGCGTCCCACTGCGCGTGCGGAATCGACTGGATCGCGCCGCGGAAGATTTCCGCGAAGTTCGCGCTCGCGGGCAGCGCGAGGCCGAGCGTTACCTTGAACCAGTCCGGAAACGGCAGCGACGCATGGCCGAACCTGATTTCGAACGGGAACACGTAGGTCGAAAAATAGATCAGCACGAGCAGCGGCGCGTTGCGGAACAACTGCACGTACGCGCGCGCCAGCACGCGCGCGATGCCGAGCCGCGACAGCGTCAGCGGGCCGAGTACGAGGCCGGCGAGCGTGCCGATCGCGATCGCGATCGCGCTGATGCCGATGTTGACCAGCATCGCCTTGCCGAGCGCCGGCAGCCATGTGGCGAGCGCGACGAGGGTCGGGTGACGGCGGCCCGCGACGGCCAGCGCGACGACGGCCAGCGCGGCCAGGGTTGCCGCGACGGCGCGCCATCGCACGAGGCGCGCGGGCTGCGCGTGCATGTCAATGGCCATAGCCGGGTATCCTCAGGCGGTGTTCCAGCCAACGTCCCGCGAGGTTGACCGTGAACGTGAGCACGCCGAAGAAGAGCAGGATCAGGATCATCAACTCGAGCACATTGTCGCGTTGCGTCCAGATCATGATCGACGCATAGGTGACGTCGCCGACGGCGATCGCCGAGGCGACCGTCGTCATCTTCACGACATCGACCAGGTTGTTGACGAGCGCGGGCAGCGCGAAGCGTATCGCGAGCGGCAGCTGCACGTGCCAGAGCCGCTGGCGGCGGCTGTAGCCGAGCGATTGCGCGGCCTCGAGCGTTGCGCGCGGTACCGCTTCGAGGCCGGCGCGCAGCGCTTCCGCATGGAATGCGCCCTTGTGCAGCGAGATCACGATGACGCTCCAGATGAACGGCGTCAGCGGATTGCCGCCCAGATTGCGCAGTGCGGCGCTGATCAGCATGTTGACGACGAGGAATGCGCAGAACAATTGCACGAGCGTCGGCGTGTTGCGGGTGACCTCGACGAATGCGCGCGCGGGGCGCGCGAGCGCCGCGCTCGGCGACACCAGCAGCGCGGCGAGCACGACGCCGCAGGCGAGGCTGCCGACCGCGGTCGCGATCGACAGTTCGAGCGTCACGCCCATCCCGTGCACGAACGACGCGCGTTCGTCCGCGGCGAGCACGAAGCTGTAATCGAGGCCGAACTTGCGGAGCGCATCGACGGCGGCGGCCGCCGTCATGTGCGCTGCGCCTTGAGCTTTGCGTGCAGGTCGAGCACGGCTTGCGACGGCGTCATGCCGTTCTTGCGCTCGACGTCGAGCAACCAGCCGCTGCGGTGCCAATCCTGAACGATCCGGTCGAGCGCGCCCTGCGTGTCGGTCTCGCCCTTGCGGACCCAGATCACCGCCGGCGACGGAATCAGGTCGGTCGACAGCGGCGTCGTGTAGTCCTTCCAGTCGGGGTTGCGCGCGACGAGCATGCGCAACGTCGGCGCGACGTGCACGGCGGCCACGCAGTTGTTGCCGCGAAGTGCGAGCAGCGATTCCGGCTGGCCGCGGAAGGCCTTCACCTGCGCGCCGTATTCCGTCGCGAGCGGCTTCGTGTAGTTGCTGCCTTGCGACACGCAGACCGGCTTGCCGCGCAAGTCGGCCCAGGACTTGATACCGCTGTCCTTGCGCGCGATCAGCGCGCCGCCGATGGATTCGAACGGCGTCGGCGCATACGACAGTATCTCCGCGCGCTCCGTCGTCAGCTCCATGTTGGCGATCAGCGCGTCGACCTTGCCCTGCTGCAGGAACTGCACGCGGTTCGACGGCTGCACGGGTGTCAACTCGACGTCGACACCGAGTCGTTTCGCGACGTCGTTCGCCAGATCGACGTTGAAGCCGACCGGCTTTTGCGTCGCGGGATCAAGCGAGCCGAACGGCGGGCCCGACAGGATCACGCCGATCGTGATCGTGTGACGTTGATGGATGCGATCGAGCGTGCTGTCCGCGCGGGCGACGCCGGAAAAAACGGAAAGGAGGGCGGCGACGCACAGCGCGTGGCCCGACGTAGTGCGAAACGATCTGCTGAACATGGGAAAGAGGAACGTTGTTTGAGCGACGCGGGCCGGCGCATCGCGCGCCCGGTTGTCGGGAGCTGGTATTTTCGGGATGTGGAACGCATCCAAGAACCAAGAAATTCTCATACCGTTATCTGGTCCTCAGATTTACGCAGAGGAACGCGACGTTCTAGCGGCTGGAATGGCGATGTGGCGGAGGGTTTATGAAGGTTACCGACTCCGCCGTGCACGGCTTCGCAACCGCACGCTACGCTGACCGCCCGATTACCGTTTTGTAATCAAAGGCGCTTGCGCCCGCACGCAGCGATCCCTTGTCGCCGTTTGCCGGTAACATCGCCGGATGTCATCACGAAAGTGACGGAGCCGGCCATGCGTATCCTGATAGTCGAAGACGAACCGAAGACGGGGGCCTACCTGAAGAAGGGGCTCGAGGAATCGGGCTTCAGCGTCGATCTCGCGAAGGACGGCGGCGAAGGGCTGACGCTCGCGCAGGAAGAGCGTTACGACGTGATCGTGCTCGACGTGATGCTGCCCGTGCTCGACGGCTGGGGTGTGCTCAAGCGGCTGCGCGACACGCATACGACGCCGTTGCTGTTCCTGACCGCGCGCGACGACGTGCAGGATCGCGTGCACGGCCTCGAACTCGGCGCCGACGACTACCTCGTGAAGCCGTTCGCGTTCGTCGAGCTGCTTGCCCGTATCCGCACGCTCGCGCGTCGCGGGCCGCCGCGCGAGACCGAGCACCTGGCGGTCGGCGATCTGGAAATCGACGTGGTGCGCCGCCGCGTGAAGCGCGGCGCCACGCGCATCGACCTCACGCCGCGCGAATTCTCGCTGCTGCAGCTGCTCGCGCGCCGGCAGGGCGAGGTGCTGAGCCGCACGCAGATCGCATCGTACGTATGGGACATGAATTTCGACAGCGACACCAACGTCGTCGAGGTCGCGATCCGGCGCCTGCGCGCGAAGATCGACGACGCGTTTCCGGTCAAGCTGATCCATACCGTGCGCGGCGTCGGCTACGTGCTCGAACCGAAGGACGACGCATGACGCGGCCACGCTCGCTTGCCGCGACGCTCGCGCTCGCGTTCGCCGCGACCACGCTCGCCGCGTTCGCGCTGGTCGGCGCATACGTGTATGCGGGCCTCGAACGGCAGGTGAACACGCAGGACGACCTCGACATCGTGCTGGCCGCGCGCCACACGCGCCGGCTCGCGGGCGAGCTCGAGTCGCTCGATGCAGTCCGCACGCATGCCGAGCGCTTGACGAGCCAGGTGCTCGGCAACGAGGCGCTGTCGATGGCTGCCGTCGATGCGCACGGCGACGTGCTCGTGCGCCACAATGTGCGGCTCGCCGCGCTCGACGATGCGCCTGCCGCCGCGTCGGTTCCGGTGGCCGACGCGCAGCTGTTCGCGCCGCATGCGGCGCCGGTTCCGGCGGACGAGCGGATCACGGCCGACCGGCTGGTCACGTGGACGGCCGACAACGGCACGCCGATGCGCGGCGTCGTGATCGAGGCCGCGCTCGGCGACCGCACGCCGATCCGCATCGCGATCGCGCGCAACATGCACGACCGCGCCGACCTGCTCGACGGCTACCGCGACCGGCTCGAGATCGCCGGCGGGCTCGGCGCGCTGTTCGCGCTGCTGCTCGGCTACTGGCTGATCCGCACGGCGCTCGCGCCGCTGCGCGAGATCGTCGACAACACCGGCCGGATCACCGTCGACAAGCTCGATACACGGCTCGACGCGTCGCGTGCACCGAGCGAGCTGCGCGCGCTCGTCGATGCGCAGAACGCGATGCTCGGCCGCCTGCAGCAGGCATTCGCGCACCTGTCGCAATTCAGCGCCGATCTCGCGCACGACCTGCGCACGCCGTTGAACAACATGCGCGGCGCCACGGAAGTCGCGCTCGCGCGGCCGCGTGCGGCCGACGAGTATCAGGCACTGCTCGAATCGAATCTCGAGGAATACGATCGTCTCGCACGGATGATCGAGAACGTGCTGTTTCTCGCGCGCGCCGAGCATCCGAGCTTCGTCACGCGGCAGCGCGCGTTCGACGTGCACGACGAACTCGAGCGCATCGCGGAGTATTTCGAGGGGCTCGCCGACGAAGCGGGCTCGACGTTGCGCGTCGAAGGGCGGGGGCAACTGACCGCCGACGTCGAGCTGTTTCGTCGCGCCGTCGGCAACCTGCTCGCGAACGCGCTGCGTTACACGCCCGCCGGCGGCGTCATTACGCTGAGTGTCGATGACGCCGCCGACGCGGTGCGCGTCGTCGTCGCGAATCCGGGCGAGCCGATCGATTCCGCGCTGCTGCCGCGGATCTTCGACCGGTTCGTGCGCGGCGATCCCGCCCGCAGCGGCGGGGCGCCGGGCGGCACGGCCGGGCTCGGCCTCGCGATCGTGCGCTCGGTGATGGAGCTGCATGGCGGCACCGCGCAGGTCGAAAGCGACGCGCGCGGCACGCGCTTCGTGCTCACGTTCAACCGGCCGTCGGCCGCGTGACCGCGGAGTCGGGTAACGCGGCGACCGGGCGTTTGTGCGTGCCGGTGTTCGATTCCTCATCCGCGCTCGCTTGCCAGCCGCCGCCCAGCGCCTTCAGCAACCCGACCGCGGCCTCCATCCGGCGCGCGTCGATCTGATCGGCCGTGCGCCGGTTCGTCAGCGCGATCGTCTGCGCGGTCACCACGTCCAGATAGCTGACGGCACCGGCGTTGAAGCGATTCGTCGTCAGCCGCAGCGACAGGTCGGCCGCGTCGGTCGCGCGCTGCTGGCTGCCGGCTTCGGACGCGAGCGCATCGATCGTCGACAACTGATCCTCGACCTGCTGGAACGCGACGAGTACGGTCTGCCGGTAATCTGCGACCGCGCCGTCGTACTGCGCATGCGCGCCGCGCAGCGACGCGCTGCGGCGACCGCCGTCGAACAGCGTGCCGGCGAGTTGCGGGCCGAGCGACCAGAACAGGCTCGGCGCGGCGAGCCACGGCGCGAAGAACGAACTCTCGAGCCCTGCGCTCGCCGACAGCACGAGATCGGGAAAGAACGCGGCGCGCGCCTCGCCGATCTGCGCGTTCGCGGCCGCGACACGGCGCTCGGCCGCCGCGATATCGGGCCGCCGTTCGAGCAGTTCCGACGGCACGCCGGCCGGAATGGCCGGCACACGGAACGCCTGCACGCGCGGCGGCAGCGCGAACGTCGACGCGCTTTCGCCGACGAGCGTCGCGATCGCGTGCTGCAACTGCGCACGCGACGCGTCGATGTCGGTGTCCTGCGTGCGCGTCGATTCGAGTTGCGTCTCGGCTTGCGCGACCGCCGACGCATCGATCGCACCGGCTGCGAGCTGCTGCCTGAGCAGCGTCAGCGCGTTCGCGTATGCACGCACCGTGTCATCGAGCAACTGCTTCTGCGTATCGAGCGAGCGCAGCGCGAAATAATCGGTCGCGAGTTCCGCCGTGACCGACAGCTTCACGGCCTGCAGGTCGGCCGTGCTCGCAGCGGCGTTCGCCTGCGCGCCCGTCACCGCGTCGCGCACGCGGCCGAACACGTCGGGTTCCCAGCTCGCGGCGACGCCGGCCTGATAGTCGGGCGTCGTCTTGCCGGCGAGCGACGAGCCGAGCCGGTTCTGCGACACGCGCGCGCGGCTCTGCGCGGCGCCCGCCGTGATCGTCGGCAGAAACCCGGCGTGCTGGTAGTCGACCATCGCGCGTGCCTGTTGCAGATCGGCGACGGCTTTCTTCACCGTCTGGTTCGACACGTCGACGCGCGCTTCGAGCGCGTTCAGGTCGGCGTCGCCGAACACGGTCCACCACGCACCGCGCGCGGCCGCATCGGCCGGCATCGCGACGTGCCAGCCGGCCTGCGCGGCCGGTGCGCCCGCGTAGTGCGCGGGGACCGCGACGGCGGGCGGTGAATAGGGTGGCAACGTCGAGCACGCGGTCAACGTGGCCAATGCCGCGACGGCGCCGAGCGCGACGGCGTGGCGGGCGAACGGGAGCGGGTGAGGAAGGCGCATGGCAGGTATCTCGTGAGTCGTCATCGATGGGTCAGCCGCGGGCGGGCGCCGGAGCGGGCGTCGACGCGGCCGGCGCGGTGCCGGCCGCGCGCAGCGGCGGCGCGTCGCTGGCAATGGCCGCCACCCCTGTTTGCGCGACCTGCGCGACCTGCGCGACCTGCGCGGACGAAGGGGACGAAGGGGACGAAGGGGACGAAGCGGACGAAGCGGGCGAAGCGGACGAAGCGGGCGAAGAGGACGAAGCGGCCACCGGAGCCGCGGCGCGCACGGTCGACACGATCTTCACGGCTTCGCCGGCCGTGATCGCATCGCCCGGGTTGTCGATCACGCGATCGGTCGCCGCGAGCCCCGCGACGATCTCCACGCGCGTGCCGAAATCGCGCCCGATCTGCACGGTCTTCAGCACGGTTCGCCCGTTCGTACCGACGGTGGCGACCGTCACGCCGTTCGGGCGGAACAACAGCGCACTGACCGGCAGGTCGAGCGCCGGCGCCGCGCTCGGCACGACGAGATGCGCCTGCGCATACGCACCGGGCATCAGCGCGCCGTCGCGGTTGTCGACGTCGATCTCGACGCGCAGCGTGCGCGTGACGGGATCGATCGCGCCCGCGGTGCGCGCGACACGCGCGGCAAAGCGTCGCCCCGGATACTGCTGCGTCGTCAGGTAGACGGAGGTGCCGGTCGATACGCCGGACGCGCTGTCCTGCGGCACGTCGACGAACACGCGCAGCGTGCCCGTCTGTTCGAGATGGAACAGTTCCCCGGGCAGGCCCGGGCTGCCCGGCGTGCCGCCCGCGGTGACCAGCGTGCCGACGTCGACGCTGCGCGCGGTGATCACGCCGTCGAACGGCGCGGTGACGGACTCGTACGACACGAGTTCGGCAAGGTGCGCGACGTTCGCCTGCGCGGACGCGAGCATCGCGCGCTTCGCGTTCATGTCCGCGACCTTCGTGTCGGTGTCCTGCTGCGAGACTGACTGCGTTTTCAGCATGTCCTGCCAGCGCTGCGCGGTCGATTTCGCGTAGTCGTAGTTCGCCTGCGCGCTCGCTTCGTCGGCGCGCGCCTGGCGCAACTGCGCGTCGAGATCGGGCGCCGAGATCTGCGCGAGCGTCTGGCCGGCCTTCACGTGCGTGCCGAGATCGACGCTCCAGTGCGCGATGTAGCCGCTCGTGCGCGCGTAGATCGATGCGTCCGCATAGGGCGCCACCGAACCGGGCAACGTCAGCGTCTGGTCGGCCGGCGCTGTGCCGGGCACGATGACCGAAACCGGCAGCGCCTGTTGTGCGGCAACCTGTGCACGCTGCGCGGCGCGTGCATCGATACGCGGCACGATGCCGAGCGCGAGCAGTGCGGCGGCCAGCGCGACGGCCGCGACGGGCACGGCCAGCTTGCGGCCGCGGCGGCCCGGCGGGGTGTCGGGCGCGGCGCCGCGCGCGGCGGACGTCACGGCGGTGGCTGCTGTGGCCGCCTCGGCGGCGGGCGGCGGGGCGACGGGTTCGATCGAGTCGTTCATGATGGGTCCGGGGTCGGGCGAATCGAAGGATGATGAGAAGGGGCGGCCGTCCGAGCTCAACGCAGCGCCGGCGTGTCGGGCGCGTGCTGCGTGCGCCGCGTGGCCGAGGCGTCGCGGCGCCGCGCGAGCCATGCGTGGACGAAGCCGAACAGCACCGGGACGAACAGCAGCGTCGAGCACGTGCCGAACGCGAGGCCGCCGATCACCGCGCGGCCGAGCGGCGCGTTCTGCTCGCCGCCGTCGCCGAGGCCGAGCGCCATCGGCAACATGCCGATCAGCATCGCGAGCGCGGTCATCACGACGGGCCGGAAGCGGCTGAAGCCGGCGTCGAGCGCCGCCTGCCACGGCGACGCGCCGCCCGCGAGCAGCTCGCGCGCCGCGTTCACGACGAGAATGCTGTTCGCGGTCGCGATGCCGATGCACAGGATCGTGCCGGTCAGCGCGGGCACCGACAGCGTGGTGCGCGTGACGAACAGCATCCACGCGATGCCGGCGAGCGATGCCGGCAGCCCGCCGACGATCACGAGCGGATCGAGCCACGACTGGA
Source organism: Burkholderia sp. Bp8986 (assembly GCF_003854225.1). NCBI lineage: Bacteria > Pseudomonadati > Pseudomonadota > Betaproteobacteria > Burkholderiales > Burkholderiaceae > Burkholderia > Burkholderia sp. Bp8986. The sequence continues at coordinate 164,116 of NZ_QTQM01000008.1, forward strand.
AATTGACGACCATCAGCAGGTAGACCAGCGAGATCGCGAGTACCAGGCCGCCGAGCAGGCCCGCGAACGACTCGTGCATCGCCTGCACCTGGCCGCGCAGCACGATCGACGAGCCGGGCGGCAGCTGCGCGCGCGCGGCGTCGACGAGCTTCGTCACGTCGGCCGTGACGCCGCCGAGATCGCGTCCCTGCACCGACGCGAAGATGTCGAGCACCGGCTGCACGTTGTAGTGCGACACCACGGCCTGCTGCGTCGAGCGCGAGAACGTGCCGAGCGCGCCGAGCAGGTTCTGCGCGGGCGCACCCGCGGCCGGGCCGCCGGCCGGCGTCTGCGGCGGGCGCGCGGTGCCGGCCGGCAGCGGCACGTTCGCGAGCGACTGCAGCGAATTCACCGTGTATTGCGGCGTCTGCACGAGCACCGGGTAGCTGACGCCGTTGCGCGGATCGAGCCAGAAGTTCGGCGTCGTCTGCGAACTGCCGGACAGCGCGATCAGCAGATTTTGCGCGACGTCACGCTGTTCGAGGCCGGCCTGGATCGCCTTCGTGCGGTCGACGTTCACGTCGATCGCCGGTTCGTCGCCGGGTTGCTGGATACGCGCGTCGACGAGCCCGCGCACGCCGCGCAGCTTCGCGAGCAGCGTATTCGCGACCGCGCGGTTCTGGTCGAGCTTGTTGCCGACGATCTGGATGTCGATTGGCGCGGGCAGCCCGAAGTTGAGGATCTGGCTGACGATGTCGGCCGGCAGGAACGCGAACGTCACGCCGGGGAACGACTGCGCGAGCACGTTGCGCAGCCTGGCGACGTATGCGGCGGTCGACGCGTGATTCGGCTTCAGCGTGACCAGCACGTCGGCATCCTCGGTGCCGATCGGATCCGAGGAATCGTACGTGAGGTTGATCCCGCTCACCGGCACGCCGATGTTGTCGAGCACGCCAGCGAGTTCGCCCGCCGGAATCACGCTGCGGATCTTCGCTTCGACCTCGTCGGTCAGCCGCGCGGTTTCCTCGATCCGCGTGCCGGTCGGTGCTCGCAGGTGCAGGCGGATCTCGCCGGTGTCGACCGACGGGAAGAAGTCCTGCCCGGCGAACGCGTAGAGGCCCGTCGACGCGACGCATGCGAGCAGGAACGCGGCCGCGAAGCGGCGGCGCCGCGCGATCGCCGCCGAGAGCAGCGCGCGATAGCGCAGCCGCACGGCCTCGAAGCGATGCTCGAACGCAGCCTGGAAACGCGCCAAATGCACGAGCGGCGCGAATACGCCGCGCGGCGGCCGGCCGTTTCCTTTTGCGCGCATCAGCGCCATCGCGAGGGTCGGCACCAGCGTGCGCGAGAAGAAGTACGACGCGATCATCGCGAAGATCACGGCCTCGGCCAGCGGCACGAACAGATAGCGCGCGACGCCCGTGAGCAGGAACATCGGCACGAACACGATGCAGATCGACAGCGTCGACACGAAGGTCGGCACCGCGATTTCTCCCGAACCGGTCAGGATCGCGTCCTCGAGCGGCGCGCCGAGCTCGAGATGATGCGTGATGTTCTCGATCGCGACGGTCGCGTCGTCGACGAGGATCCCGACCGCGAGCGCGAGCCCGCCGAGCGTCATGATGTTGATGGTCTGGCCGAGCGCGGACAGCGCGAGCAGCGACGTGAGCACCGCGAGCGGGATCGTGATCGCGATGATCAGCGTCGCGCGCCAGCTGCCGAGGAACAGCAGGATCATCAGCGCGGTCAGGCACGCGGCGATCAGCGCCTCGCGCACGACGCCCTGGACCGCCGCCTTCACGAACACCGACTGATCATCGAGCGGCGAAATGTGCAGCGCCTTCGGCAGCCCGGCCGCGATCTTCGGCAGCATCGCCTTCACCTGGTCGATGATCGTCAGCGTCGACGCGCTGCCGGTCTTCTCGACCGTCAGCAGCGCCGCGCGCTTGCCGTCCACCCGCACGATGTTGGTCTGCGGTGCGTAGCCGTCGCGAACGTGCGCGACGTCGCGCACGTACACGACATTGCCGCCGATCGTCTTCACCGGCAGATCGTTCAGCGCGGCGACCGTCTGCGTGCTGCCGTTCATCTGCACGTTGTATTCGTGCGTGCCGATCTTCGCGGTGCCGCCGGGCAGGATCAGGTTCTGCGCGTTGATCGCGTTCACGACGTCGATCGGCGCGAGCCCCTTCGCCTGCAGCGCGCGCGTATCGAGGTCGACGACGATCTGGCGGATCTTGCCGCCGAACGGCAGCGGGACCGCCGCGCCCTGGACGGTCGCGAGCTGCGTGCGGATGAAGCTGTTGCCGAGGTCGTACAGCTGCTGCTCGGCGAGCGTGTTGCTCGACAGCCCGAGCTGCAGGATCGGCACGGTCGACGCGTTGTACGTGATGATGTTCGGCGGCAACGTGCCGGGCGGCAGGATGCGCAGGATCGACGCGGCGTTGCTCGCGGCTTCCGCGATCGCGCGATTGATGTCGGCGCCCGGGTGGAAGAAGATCTTCACCACCGACACGCCGTTCAGCGACTGCGACTCGATGTGCTCGATGTCGTCGACGTCGGACGTGAGCGCGCGCTCGTAGTTCGACGTGATCCGCTTGGCCATGTCCTCCGCGGAGAAGCCGTTGTATGACCAGACGATGCTGACGACCGGAATGTCGATGCTCGGGAAAATGTCGGTTGGCGTGCGCAGCAGCGCAAGCGGTCCCGCGATGAAGATCAGCAGTGCGAGTACGACGAACGTGTAGGGCCTGCGTAACGCCAGCCGGACGATCCACATGATGGTGCTCCTCGAAGCAGGGCATGGATGCCGCGTGCGATGCGGCGAGCGTGCAGTCTGCCGGCGCGGCGTTGACCCGACCCTGACCCGAGGATTACGAAACCGTTATCTGTGCTGGCGCGCAGGTGCGCAGTGTCCGACCGGACGGGCCGGCCCGTGACCGACATGCGGCCGCGATCAGATGACAAGACCGTAATCGAAGCCTCACCTTCCGGAAAGCGCGCGAATCGCAGAATGGACACAACTCTTCATCACATCGATGCGGAGCGGATGTCCGGCCTGATCTGCGGACGCGAACATGCCATCTTGAGAGGTGAACATCATGAACAACCTAATTCGTGCGGTCCTGCTGTCCTGTGCGCTGAGCGCACCGGTCTTCGCATTTGCGCAAACCACCGACCATGCGGTCACGCGGGCCGACGTGCGCGCCGATCTCGTGCGGGTCGAGAAGGCCGGCTATAAGCCGGTCGGTAGCGATCCTTACTATCCCGCCGACATCCAGGCCGCGGAAGCGAAGATCGCCGCGCAGCCATCGCAATCGGTGGCTGCACGGCCGAGCGTCGCCGCAGAGACGACCGCGCAATCGCTCGCGTCGCTCGATACGGAGCAGCCGTACGAGCATCACTGAGCCCGATTTTCAACTGCCATCCGCGGCCCGAAGGAAGCGGCCGCGGATTTCGAATGCGTCGTGTGCCGGTCGGCGCCGTGCGCGCCGCGATCGTGAGAATGAACGTGTCGGGCAGTACATCGCACGCATGGTCGTGCCGGCGGCGCACCTTCGGTGCGCCCTCATCGAGTCTTTCCCGGGAGTTTCACCATGCATCCGACGCGCGCGAGGAAGAGCGACGGCAGCCGGTGCGGTGAATCAGCTTCCGGTTTACCGGTGTGCCATCCAGCAAGTAAAGCACTCGATCGCGCAGCACTGCCGGCGATTTTGATACCCGGCGTATTTCACGCCAGGTCAACACTGTGTCCAGATGCTCGTCATCCCGCAACGGCCGATGCGCATTTGAAATCGTTCTTCGGCGGCTTCGCGAAGCCTGTGTGGTAAGCAGCGGTGAAGGAGGGCGCATAAGCGTTGGCGCGGGTCCCACTCCACGCATGTGTATCCGAAAGCGTGCAGTGAATAGTCGGACCCGGCCCCGGAACAGCAGTCACTCTCCCGTCGACTTCCGGTCGCACCACCGTTTACGCGTCGTTCAACCAGGGCATTTCCACGGGCGACACGACCAGTTGCCGGAATTCTCGCTTCAGATCGAAGATGAACCCGACCAGGATCATGGAGTCGGCGTAGGGAATCGGAAAGACCTGCGGATTCTCCGGCGTCCGCAGGGGCCGCTCGGGCGTGTCCGCTGTCGCTGCGGCGTTCTCGCGAACGCTTTCCAGGTCGTCAGCCATGGCCGGGCCACCGGCTTTCAGCACACGGCTACGCAGCTCGCTGAAGGGTTCGATGCGCGCAGCGTCTTCGTGGTATTCGGGCACTTCATAAACGAACCAGGACATTGTCGTCTCCCATGAGAAGGGGCGCTATTCTAACGCTGCGCAAGGATCCACCAAACATCGACAGTCGGCTTGCGAGGCGTCTCCGCGTCTCAACTTTCAAGAACGCCTTGCGGGCGGTATCATTTGCGCTGCAATGAAGTATCAAATGATACTGAATGGGAGTCGCCATGTTACTCGTTACCCCTGAGGCCGTGGCTGCGGTCATGGGGCTGCGGCCGCTCCCGCATACGCTGGCGGAGCTGGAAGCGCTTGTGCGCGGCGGTCTGCCGAAGTCCGCGCTGCGCGCGGGCGTCGAACACGCGACGCAAGGCGCCGATGCTCGGCGCGCGCTGCTCGCCCGCATCATCCCCGAAGCGACCTACAAGCGCCGCCGCGATCGACTAACGCAAGACGAATCGGAGAAGACGGAGCGTCTGGCCCGGATCGTTGCAACGACCACCTACGTCTGGAACGACGAAGAGGACGCGCGGGAATTTTTGTCGACGCCACATCCTGAACTTGAGGGGCGGGCGCCGCTCGACGTCGCGCTGACCGAGCTCGGTGCGCGCAGGGTTGAAGAGTTGCTCTGGAAACTGTTCTACGGGCTACCGGCATGAAGTTGTTTCGCATCGGTGACACGCGACACACGATCTGGAGCGGCACCGGCGCGATGCTGGTCGGTGGCCGCTTTGATAGTCCGGGCCGGCCTGTCATCTACGCGGCGTCGACCTTCGCGGGTGCGATGCTCGAGGTGCTCGTGCATGCACGCATCGGCAAGGTGCCGAAAACCTACGGATGGGTCGAAGCAATCGTTCCCGACGACGTCAGCGTCGAACGCCATACGGCAGAAACGTTGCCGAGAGGATGGGATGCGGCGGCACTGCAGGCAGCACGGCAGTTCGGCGACGAATGGATGGCAGAATCGCGTACAGCACTCCTGATCGTCCCTTCCGTCGTCGTCCGTGCAGAGTTCAACGTGCTCGTGAATCTGGCGCATCCTGACACCGCGCGGATCATCGTGACGGATCCACAACCGGTCGTGTGGGACGAGCGACTTTTTGCCATACCGCCAGTTGGCCGATCATAAATGCTTGATGGTGGTCTGCTAACCAACCTTCGAAGCGTCGGTTGCTCGCTCGTACCGCGACGCACGGTTGGAAGCCGATGTGGGAACCCATTCCGAAGCTTAAGCGAGTCGACATCGAAGCGTATGGCTTCGGGCTCACGATTGATGGTGTCGGCGTACCGCTTATTGCACGAATGCGTAGAGACGCGAAAGATGTGCTGTCGGTCAAGATGCCGGAGCGGGATCCTCGGCAGATGAGTTTTCTCTAAACGTCAATTTCAACCTCGCCATCGACGTATGGCCGCTTATCCTTGCAGGGGCAAGGTGACCGAACTCGTTCCTGTGCAGGGGCGGTTGGGGGAGGCGACTGCTACCCCCTTAATCGCAGCTATAGCGGGCTACACCGGTCAAGTGCATGGAAATCCAAGGGCCCCCGTGTTGTGCCGCACAATACTTTCCGGTATCATTCACGCCCCCCACAAGCTGCGCATACGGATTTCGAGCGAGGCGTCCCGGCCTCGACCATCTTTGCGTATCACGATTCCGTTCGCATCCCGGCAGGCAACCCATTCTGGAGTCATGCTCGCGACGATCGTCGGCTCATCTGTCGAGGAGCATGTATTGGCAATTTCTGATCGGAACGATTCCACATCCCCTGAAATCACGGCCACGGCAAAAGCCGGCCGCCGTGTGTCAAAGGGAAAGCCCCAGGCCCTGACGCCGACGGACATCGCGTCACTGGCACGCCAGAATGAGGAGCGCCAGCACCAGATGCGCGCGTTGATCGCGCTCGGTCGCGAGCGCGGCTATCTCACCCACGCGGACATCAACGATCACCTGCCCGACAACTTTGCTCAAACGGCGGCGATGGACACCATCGTCAGCACGTTCAGCGACATGGGCGTGGCCGTGTACGAACAAGCGCCGGACGCCGAAGCGCTCCTGCTCACCGACGCTGCGCCGGCCGTGGCATCCGACGATCAGGCGGACGAGGAGGCGGAAGCTGCGCTATCGACCGTCGATTCCGAATTCGGCCGCACCACGGATCCGGTTCGGATGTACATGCGTGAGATGGGGGCCAGCGAACTGCTGACCCGCGCCGGTGAAATCGAGGTCGCGAAACGGATCGAAGATGGTCTACAGGACATGATTCAAGCGATTGCCGCGTGTCCGTCGATCGTGTCCACGATTCTTGCCGATGTCGACCGCATCGTGGCAGGCGAACTCCGCATCGACGAACTGGTCGATGGCATCAGTGTCGACGCCGATGAAAGCGAAATGACGCCGGAGTCCCAAGAAGAGGATGCGGAAGCACTCGCCGCCGACGATGATTCGGACGAAGACGACGTCGAAACGGATGCCGGGGATTCGGAGAAGGCGAACGCGGCGCGCCTCGAAGAACTCACGAACGACAGTCTTGCGATTTTCGCACGCGTGCGTGCACTGTTCGAGCAGTTGCCGGATGTGCCTGTCGCTGGCGGAGCCCGTTCCGCAGCCGCTGCGCAGGTGCGCATGGCGATCCAGTGTGAGCTCGCGCCGATCCGCTTTACCGCCAAGACCATCGACCGCCTGTGCGCAATTGTCCATGGGCAAGTGACTGAGGTTCGCGCGATCGAGCGCAGTATCCTGGCGATTGCTGTCGACCGTTGCGGCATGCCGCGCGACGCGTTTGTCGACTCGTTCCCGGGCCACGAGACCGATCTTGAATGGACGACCCGGGCGGCGGCGACCTCGCAGCAGTTTGGCGCGGCGCTCGAGCGGCATCAGCCGGCGATTCAGGCGGCGCAGCAGAAACTCGTCGACATCGAGTCCCGGGTCTCGTTGCCGCTCCAGCAGCTCAAGCAGATCAACCGCCAGATGAGTGCCGCGGAACTGAAAATGCGGCAGGCCAAGCGCGAGATGATCGAGGCGAACCTTCGTCTTGTCATTTCAATCGCCAAGAAATACGTGAACCGCGGCATGCAGTTCCTGGATTTGATCCAGGAGGGCAATATCGGCCTGATGAAGGCCGTGGACAAGTTCGAATACCGGCGCGGCTGGAAGTTCTCGACCTACGCGACCTGGTGGGTCCGGCAGGCTGTCACGCGTGCGCTCGCCGATCAGGCGCGGACCATTCGCGTGCCGGTCCACATGATCGAGACGATCAACAAGCTGAATCGGATATCGCGCGAAATCTTGCAACAGACAGGGCAGGAAGCGCATCCCGCAGTGCTGGCAAAGCGCATGGAGATGTCCGAGGAGAAAGTGCTCGGTATCCTCAAGATCGCCAAGCAACCTGTCTCGCTCGAAACCCCGGTGGGTGACGACGCCGATGCAACACTCGGCGACATGATCGAGGATGTCTCGGCGAGTTCACCGGCCGAGGCGGCGATTCACGCGAACATGCGCGCGGCGATCGACGAGGCACTCGCCGGGTTGTCGCCGCGCGAAGCCAAGGTTCTGCGGATGCGATTCGGGCTCGACACAAACTCCGATCACACGCTTGAAGAGGTCGGCAAGCAGTTCGACGTGACCCGCGAGCGGATCCGTCAGATTGAGAGCAAGGCGATGCGCAAGCTGATGCATCCCAGCCGTGCAGACAAGCTCAGGCCCTTTCTTGAGCGCTGAGGCAATTTCGTCTTTCACCCTCGAACTCACTTCGCTGGCCGGAACAAGTCGGCAGGCGGCATGCCCGGCGAGATTTGCTGCTACGTCGCCCTCGGGAAATTCAGGCAACGTGCCTTCGAAAACTGAAAAAACGAACCCGATTGACACGGGGCGTCATATCAGCCGCCAAGGCACGGTTGCCCCGGCGCGCGCGTTCGACATCGAACCGCGTGGCGGGCAACGCGCCGGGTGTGAATCCGCGCGCACGGCGCCGCGCGCGGCTTCGCTCGCCGTTACGCCGGGTTGCCGCTGCCGCCGGTGCCGCCGGTGGGCTTGCCAGCTGCCTTGCCGGCGTCACCCACCTTGCCGAGCAACGTCGCAGACGGCTGGCCGTTTCCTCCGAGCGCACCCTTCGATTTCAGCGCTTCGAGGTCCGAATCCTGGCCGGCCTGGCCTGGCTTGAACGGCGTCGTCAGGAACGCGGACGTCGACAGCGTGACGCCGGTTTCGTTCTTGATGGTCTGGGCAACCCCATTCGCCGCGGCCGCAACGACAGCGGGGTTCGTCAACGCGCTTTGATACGTCGGATTGGACGCGAGGCCCGACAGCAGCCCGTTCAGGTCCGTGCCCAGTTGCCCCGCCAGATAGGCCAGCAGCAGTTCGGTCAACGGCGTCACGTTGAACGTGCCGCCGCCGCTCGCGAACGAGTGCAGCGTGGTCGTCCCGTTCGTGCCGGTGATCGCGCACGGCCCCGCGAGCACAAACGTGACCGAGAAAGCGCCGTTCGCGTCGGCCGTGCCCGAACCGTTGCCGGTCGCACACACGATCGTGATCGCCGCGTTCGCCATCGCTGCGCCGGTCGCGGCCGTGCCGTTGATCGTGGCCGACGACGCATTCGAAGGCGTCGTGCTCGGACTGTCGTCACCTCCGCCACAGGCCGCGAGCGTACCCGCGAGCGCAAACGTGCCGACTTGCAATGCCCTCAGTGCCGCTTTCTTCATGGTCTTCATTGATTTTCTCCGTTAGATCAACCCGATTTTCCCGAGGACTCTCCGGTCCCTCGATCATTGAATGCTTGCCTCGCGCGCGGTCGACGGCTGCACGCCGTCAGCCGGCAGCGCCGCCTCCGTCGCGGGCGGCGCCACGCCGGCGGAATGCGCGTAGCGCTTGTAGGCATCGCGCATCCGGTAAAGCTGCGTCGCGAAGTACTCGGCGCTGAAGCGCCCCTGGTTGAGCAGGAACTGTTGCGCGTTGTAGGCAAAGTCGAGATTCTCGGCGCCGTCTTGCGCGAGATAGTTCGACGATCCGACACGCGTGCGGAAATTGAGCGAGAACTGCTCGGGCCCGTTGATCTGCACGATCCCCGGCTTCATGCCCTGGCGCGGCGTCAACGGGAAACTGACCGACGCGCCGACGAACGAGCCGTGGCCGCTATGCCATCCCTGCACGCTGAACGACACGTCGTCGAACCAGCGCGTCAACGTGATCAGCGGGCCCTTGTCGCCACCGACATAGCGCGCGACGCCCGCCTCGATCCACATCTTCCATGCGGGCTCGACCCATCGGTACGTGAGCAGCGCGTTCTTCTCCGCCGGCAGCGCATCCTTGCCCGGCTCGTGATGCAGATAGGCGAGCTTCAGCCGCACCACGTCGGGACGGCCCGGTACGAACGCGGTCGTCTCGTTCTCGACGCCCAGGTACTGGAGGTCGAACTTGCCGAGCGCGGTCACGTTGAAAACGCGCGGCGCAATCCAGAAGCTCTGCACGAGCGCAACGGTCGACAGCCCGCCGCGCAAGCGGTATTGGTCGTAGACGCGGCCGTTGTCCATGTTCTTGCTGTTCGCAATCGGCACGATCACGCTCGAATACAGTTCCGCGCCGCGCCACAGCGGCACGAAGCCCTGGATTTTCGCGCCCACGGAGTAGTCGAAGTTGCCGTACTCAGTGCCGTAGAGGTAGTGCGTGACCGGCGCGATCTGGATCCGTACGAGCCCGTGCGCGCGGGCGTTGCCTACCCACGCAATCGAATCAGCGTCGTGCGTCGGCCGCGTGCGCATCGACAGCGACGCGCCGGCGGCGGTCGACGCGCCACCCGCGACGAAGCGCGCGTAGTCCGCCCGATCGACGCTCACCTCGCCCACCGGCTCGTTCGCCTTCTTGATTACGATGCGCACGGTTTCGACGCCCTTCGGCGCGTACTCCGCCGCCGCGCCGAGCGCGATGCCCAGCGCGTCCGCCTCGTTCTGGTTGTAGCGGTGGTTTTCATATTCGACGACGAGATCCGCGCCCGCCATGCCGGCGCGCACGCGCTCGAGTCCGGCGTCCGTCAGCGCGCGCACGATCCTGTCGAGCGCCGCGGGGTCCGGCGCCGCGTCGACTGCCGGCGCGGCGGTCCGAACGAGATCCGGCGGCGTGTGAAGCGACGGCATGACTCGATCGTCGCGTGACGCATCCGCCGCCGCAGGCGTGGCAGGCTCGATTCGCGTGAATGCGCTGAGCGGCGCGAGCGCGGCCGCAGGTCGCAGCGTGTCGTCCGGCGCCGATGTGCCTGCCGCGACAACCGGCGCGTCGCTACACAAGCCGTCGCCGCAGCGCACGGCATCGAACCGCCGGCCGAGCGGAATCTGCACGCCGATCGAGAACGACGTGCGCGGCGCGATCCCGTCCGTATGCCTGAGCGAGCGCATCACGGTGCCCACGAGGCTCGCGTCGGCCAGCCACTTGATCGGCGGCGATTGGAAGCGGATGCCCGCATAGGGCGTTTTCGAATCGTGCTCCGCCAGCAGCGACAGGCCCGTGTGCCACAGCCGAAGCTCGGCGCCGCCGAACACCCCGTCGAGCCGGTCGCCGTGCCCGTAGCCGACCGTCAGCGTCGCGGGCCCGAGCACTTGCGATACGACACCGTAGGTGGACCGGAAGTAATGCGTTTGCCCGCCAACGTCATTGATGCCGATCGCGATGTCCGGCTGGTATGTGAAGAACTTCGGAATCGAGACCTTTGCGTTCGCCATCAGATGTCGAAGCACGATGTGGTCGTAGCCCGGCACCGTCGTGCGTACGTCGCCTGGATAGTTCGCCAGACCGCCGGATATCTCCACGTGCGGAAACAGGCCGATCGCGCCCCAGACGATGTCCGAACTCGTCGTCTGCTTCCCGAACCGTGGATCGATGTAGTTGTTGTATTGCCCCTCGAATGTTCCTTCAGGCAGCGTGAATCCGTATGGAATCAATAGCCCGCCGGACTGCCCCAGCGATGTCAGCACGGGCGTGCCCGCCGCACCAGCCGGCAGGGAAAATGCCACCGCTGCCCCCAGGGCAATGGCCGCCGGCTTGTTCGTGGTCGCGTTCGCACGTAGCTTGATCGTCATCGGTCGTGTACTTGATTGTTCGTATCGTGTGTGGCATCCGACATCGCCGAACGTCGACATGCACCGCCGCGGCACTGGCATCGCTCGTGGCCGTGAACGCTCATGCGGCGACGATGCGATCGAAGATCCCTCTCGATCCTCTACCCAACCCCGTCCCGCGGAACGGCGAAGTGCCCGCATCACGCGCGACGCACCGGTATGCATAACTCCGATCGCTGTCGCGCGCCGATCACATGGGACCGTGATCGACACATGGCACCGTGATGGACACATGGCAACGCCCCCCCCCAACATCGCGCGCCCGTTAGCGATTTGGCGCGCCCACCGCGTCCTGCCGCGTGGACCGTTCCCCGAAGCGACTCGCTCGCGCAATCAAGCCCGGCGACCGCAATCGGCACCGGGTGTCGTCAATATCATTTCATTCGTATAACTTATAATTAGACCGACTTTCACCCCATGCTCATGCGTCCGGCGATCGGGCCGACGCCGTGCGGTACACGTCCGCGGGCAATCGTTTCATTCAGACGTGCGCTTCCCATGGGTTCGCATGTCTCGCTGCTGTATTACGGATCGTTACCTATATGCGAGTAAGTCTAGTGGAAACCGGAAGCGCAATCTGCGCCGGATTCTTGATCAAATCCGACAACTTGAGTCGACGGAAATAAGCATGCCCGGGCGCGCGAACGGGATCGCCTTTCGCTTGAACACCGGATAAACCAGTATTGAATCAATCGCTTGATGCGTGCGTGCGCACCTTGGAGCGGCTCTAACAGTACCTCGACGTGCTCGCGCGATTTGGCTATGGCGATCGCGCTTCAATCGTGGCTTTTCATCCGGGTTATGCCGCCGTGACGACCTGGTCACTGGTCAAACTGTTGACCGTGGCAGGACCGTTAAATGACCGGGCCGCCGCACCGGACGTGGCGAAGCCGGGCGGTGCGCGTCTACCGGCGCGCAAACGCGGAGTCGCTGGAGTACCTCGTCGACAGAATGCCGGCAAGGATCATGGACGCGTTGAATCAGAGGCTGTTCGTCATGGACATGTGTCTGACGCTCGTGCGCTATGTCGTCGAAGGGCAGAGACTGAACGATATCCGGTCACTGTATGACTGGGACTACGCTGAAGCCTGGGGCGATAAAGATTACGCGGGCTTCCGGACAATCGACGACGCCGAACGCGCGCTGATCGAAGATGCGTTTCGGCGTAAGAATCTCGCGGTGCGGGAGGGCAATCCAAAATGTCTCGATGACGTCGTCTCCGCGCACGTCCGCGCGGCCGTCCAGCACCGATCGACCACGCCGACGAAGGCTGGGAGGCGTATTGCGAAGCATGTCGCCAAACCGAGTGCCGTGAGCGTGACGCACTCTATCCGACTCTTCACGTCGTGCTCAATGAGACCGCGGGCATGCCGCTACGCAGCTTGCTGGAGGCGGCGACACAGGCGGGGCCGACTTTTCTGCGGCAATGTGATCGACAGGGCGTACGCCATCGGCTGACTCCGTTCTTCGTCTATTCGGAGATGCGGGCATATCTGGCGCAGTCACGCTTTTCTCGCTTATGGAGTCAACTATATTCGGAGGTGCAATTGCATTAATTTGAATAAAAATTTCAAATAGTCTATGGCGATGGGATACATCCTGAATGACCTTGAATCGGTCCAGCTCGCGCATCGTCATCGTGGTCACGGGGATTCTCCGAGGGCGAGTGGTTGTTGATCCGCGCACTTGCCGAGGGCCTCGAATGGTCGTACGGCTGGAGCCTGCCGGCCGCGCAGCGCCTCCGCTTCCTGCTGGACTTCGGCTATGCGACCGGCCTGCGCGCGAGCGAGCTGGTCGGCGCGACGCTCGGCGACATCCGCCGGGACGAGCACGGCGATCACTGGCTGCACGTGCTTGGCAAGGATGGCAAGCTCGGCAAGGTGGCGCTACCGTCACTCGCTCGAACCGCGCTGGATCAATATCTCGTGCAGCGCGGGCTGCCGATCACGCTCGCACGCTGGGACCCGGCGACGCCGCTCGTTGCGAGCCTTGACGAGGATGGCGCGGGCATCGAACCCAGACGGCTCTGGCGCGTGCTGCGACGGTTCTTCATGCTGGTGGCCGATGCAATCCAGGACGATCGGCCGGCGACCGCCGAAAAGCTGCGCCGCGCGAGCCCGCACTGGATGCGGCACACCCACGCGTCGCACGCGCTGGCGCGTGGTGCTGAGCTGATCATGGTGCGCGACAACCGGCAGCACGCCTCGATCTCGACGACGTCCACCTACCTGCACAGCGACGAGGTGCAGAGAGCCCGGCAATTCGATCAGGCGTTTCGTTCTCGGGATTTCAAGCAGTAGGTCTGCTTATGGCACCTTAAGCATAAGCACAATAGATTTCATAACTTCAAGGCTTATGATAGAAAGTTGCGCTTCCCGTGTTCATCCCCCATGAGCGCGCCGGGTCCAGTCAGCTGCGCCGCCCGGGCGAGTGTCATTTCCCGGTGTCCTGGGCGCCGCGATTGAAGGCGACCGCCGGCCGCGCGCTGCCGGCTCCCCACGCCTCGGCCGGCCGCCCGACGTGCAGCGTATCGAGCAACTGTCCCATGCCGGCGAACACCCGGTAGGCGCTCGCGGCTTCCGCATACTGGCCGCCGATGTAATCGATGCGCGCGCTGTAATACTCGTTCTCGGCATTGAGCAGATCGAGCAGCGAGCGCTGTCCGATGCCGAACTGCAGCATGTACGCTTCGCGCGTCGCCGCACTGGAATCGACGTACTGCTTGAGCACGACCATCCGGTCGCGCGCGGTGAGGTACGCGTTGTACGCATGCGAAACGCTTTCCTGGATTTCGAGGCGCGTGCGATTGCGTTCCTCTTCCGCTTCGCGGATCTGCGCGTGCGCTTCGCCGATGCGCGCCTTGTCGGCGCCCCCTTGGAACAGGTTGTAGCGAAGACGCAGCATCACGCGGCGGTCGTTGGTCGGGCCGAGCACGCCGTCGCGGTCGTGGCTCGCGCTGAGCTCCAGGTCGAGGCGCGGCCACAGCGCGGCCTTGGCGCCGTCGTACCGGGCGCGTGCCTGGGCCACGTCCGCCTCGGCGCCGGCGAGCGAGGGGTGGTTCGCCAGCGCCGCGTCCAGCGCGAGGCGTTCGGTCGGCGGCAGCGCGCCTTCCGGCGCCACCGGCTTGACGAGCGCATCCGGGGCCGAGCCTACGAGACGGGCGTAAGCCACTTCGGCATCCTTCAGGCTGCTTTGCTCGGTGCGCAAGTTGTCCTGGGCCAGCGCCAGCCGGCTTTCCGCCTGGTAAAGGTCGGCGCGGCGCCCGACGCCGCGGTCGCTGCGCAGCTTGATCTGGTCGTGGATCCGGCGATGGGATTCGAGGTTGTCCTCGGCGGCGGCCGTCGTCTCCCGGCGGCGCAGCACCTCGAGATAGGCGCCCACCACGCGCAGCGCCACGTCCTCGGACGTGGAGGCGACGCGATTGGCGGACGAGTCGATGCGCGCCTGCTGACGCGCCACTTCGCTCCTGACCGCGAAGCCGTCGAACAGCATCTGCGACAACGTCACGTTGGCATTGCGATGCGTGAACGTGGTCCGGTTCAGGCCGAGCAGGCGGGTCTCCACATCGTCGCGCTGCTCCTTGCCGATCGACGCGTCGACGTCCACGCGCGGCCAGTAGCCGGCCCGCGCCTGCTTCAGGCCCTGATCGGCCGCTTCGCGGTTATACGTGGTGGCGCGGACTTCGGGGTTGGTTCTGATCGCTTGCTCGACTGCTTCCTGGAGACTTTGCGCGGCGGCGAGCGACGAGGCGGCGGCAAGCGCCGACGCGAGTGCGAGCACGGCTAGCAGCGGGTAGTTTCGGTTCATCGACTCGGTTTCCTGTCGCCTGTCGCCTGACGGCTGCCAGCAAGCAGCACGGCTCAGGCACGATCGGATATTTCGCGATGCTCGGAATCATGCGGCCGGCGCAGCTCGCCGGAATCACGTTGCGCCTTCTGGCAGCTTAGTCCATTCGACGGATTTCCCGTGAAGATATTCGCGTCGGTGCGCTGCGCAGGATGCGTCGGACCTGCCGCCGCGAGCGACGGCGTGCTGCATTCGATCGCGCGTGCACGCGTCGCTCGCGGGGCGTTCCGGCCGGCTAGACCTCCTGGACGTGGGGCAGCGGCGGCGGGGTGTAAGTGACGACGGTGCCGCTGCCTTGATCGTGCGAAAGCTGGAAGCCGCCGGCCGACAGGTTGCCCTGCAGCGCAACCTGCGCCGTGTGGGCGCCGTCGCTGACGGTCAGCGTGCCGCCCGTTCCGGTGTCGTTGGCCGTGAAGCTGAGCGTCGTGTGGTCGTTGAACAGGACATCCGCGAGATCGAGCGTATCGGCCGCGCCGAAGCCGCTGACCGTGCCGGTGAAGCCGGCGGACTGGTCCAGCTTGAGCGTACCGGCGGCGCCGTCGGCGAACGTCGTGTTTTCCGCGGACGCGCCGCCGAGCTCCAGGGTCGCGGCGCCGCTGATCGTCGCGCTGCCGGCGCCCGTCACGTCGCCGTGGATCGTCAGGTTGCCGTTGTTGGCCCACAGGTTGCCCGTGTTCGCTACGGCGCTGTCGATCACGAGGCCGCCGCTGCCGGTTGCCTCGAGCGTGCCCGTATTGACGACGGCGTGGGCGCCCGTGTCGATCACGAGCGCGTTGGCGCCGCTGGCGACGATCGTCCCTTCGTTGACGAGCGTCAGCTGGCCGGCGCCGAGCTGGCCGGCCCCGGCGATCGTGTTGTCGACGTTGACGAGCGTCGCGTCCGGCGTGCTGCCGAAGATGACGTTGTGGCTGTCGTCCGACAGCGTCACGTGACCGCCGCCTTCCAGCGTCGCGCTCCTGACCAGCACCTCGAACCGGGTCAGGTCGCCCGTCGATCCGAGCGCGATCGTGCCCGTGTTGTCGATCGTGCCGCCGACGGGAAGCATCGCGCCGTCGTTGACCGTCATGACGCCGGCGTTGGTCGTGACCGCCTCTTGGTCGAACACGAAATTGTCGCTGGTGAGGTCGGTGGCGTGAACGCCCGCCACCGTGATGGTCGCGCCGTCGCCCAGTGCAATCACCGCGTTGCCGTTGGCGTCGTCCGTCATGTGGGCCTGGACGTCGCTGAAGCTCGTGATGCCGGTGAATCCGACGAGGTCGATCTTGTCGGCGGCGAGGTCGAGATTGTGCAGCGTGTCGTTGCCGATCGGCTGCGCGAACACGAACAGGTCGTGGCCGGCGGATCCCGTGAGCTGATCGTCGCCGGACCACGCGAAGATCGGCGCGTTGGCCGCGAACGCTTCGACGTTGTCGGCGACCGTGACGGCCTGGTGGCTGCCGTCCGCGGCGGTCCAGGTTTCGGTCACGGTGAGCACCGTGGCGCCCGTGAAGGACGCGGGCGGCGTGACGGTGAGTGCGCCGAGATCGTTCGTCGGGACGAGCCATGCGCCGTTGCCGAGGTTGGTGCCGGCGTTCAGCGTCCAGCCGGACGGGATGCCGGCGATCGTCACCGCGAGGTCGGACGCATGGCCGGACGGATCGGCCAGCGCCAGATTGATCTCGGATCCGGCGACGCCGGCGGGCGCCGTGTGCGTCGAGGATCGCGTGTTGCCTGCCGTGTCCCACTCGGTCACGGTGAGGGAGTCCTTGTTGAGGTTGAGGCTCTGTTGCGTGAAGGCCCAGGTACCGGCGCTTTGTTGCGTTGCGCTGTAGTCGGCGTTGGTGGTGTTGTCGTGGACCGTCACTTTCCAGACGTTCGACGTGTCGGTGTTGGCTGTGAGCGTGTTCCCGCTGTATTGCCACGACAGCGTGGACGGGGCGGTGGTGTCGAGCGTGAAATTGAAGCTGGTCGCGTTCGAGATGTTGCCTGCCACGTCGATCTGGCGGACCTGGACGTTGTTCGTGCCTTCGATGGCGTTGAAGGTGGTGTTCCAGTGCGCACCGTTGTCGACGCTGTATTGCACTGTGGCGCCCGTTTCGATGCCGGTGAGGTTCAGCGTGCCGACATTGGTGATGTGGTCGGACGCGCTGCTGCCGGAATCGGTGGTCAGGGCCACGCCGGGCGCCGCGGCCGATGTGTCGAGCGTGAAGCTGAAGGACGTCGCCGACGAGGTGTTGCCGGCGACGTCGATCTGGCGGACCTGCACGTTGTTCGTGCCTTCCAGGGCGCCGAAGCTGGTGCTCCAGTGCGCACCGTTGTCGACGCTGTATTGCACGGTGGCGCCGGATTCGACACCGGACAGGTTCAACGTGCCGACGTTGGTGATGTGGTCGGAGGCGCTGCTGCCCGAGTCGGTGGTGAGGGCCACGCCCGGCGCGGCAGCCGACGTGTCGAGCGTGAAGCCGAACGACGTCGCCGACGAGGTGTTGCCCGCGACGTCGATCTGGCGGACCTGCACGTTGTTCGTGCCTTCGACGGCGCTGAAGCTGGTGCTCCAGTGCGCGCCGTTGTCGACGCTGTACTGCACGGTGGCGCCGGTTTCGATGCCGGTGAGGTTCAACGTGCCGACATTGGTGATGTGGTCGGACGCGCTGCTGCCGGAGTCGGTGGTCAGGGCAACACCGGGTGCAGCCGCCGACGTGTCGAGCGTGAAGCTGAACGACGTCGCGGCCGACGTATTGCCTGCGACGTCGATCTGGCGGACCTGCACGTTGTTCGTGCCTTCCAGGGCACCGAAGCTGGTGCTCCAGTGCGCCCCGTTGTCGACGCTGTACTGCACGGTGGCCCCGGTTTCGATGCCGGTCAGGTTCAGTGTGCCGACATTGGTGATGTGGTCGGACGCGTTGCTGCCGGAGTCCGTGGTCAGGGCAACGCCCGGCGCGGCGGCGGAGGTATCGAGCGTGAAGCCGAACGACGTCGCGGCCGACGTATTGCCCGCCACGTCGATTTGGCGGACCTGCACGTTGTTCACGCCTTCCAGGGCACCGAAGCTGGTGCTCCAGTGCGCCCCGTTGTCGACGCTGTACTGCACGGTGGCACCATTCTCGACACCCGTCAGGTTCAACGTGCCGACATTGGTGACGTGATCGGACGCGCTGCTGCCCGAATCGGTGGTGAGGGCGACACCGGGTGCAGCCGCAGAGGTATCGAGCGTAAAGCTGAACGACGTGGGATCGGACGTGTTGCCGGCGATATCGGTCTGCCGGACCTGTACGTCGTTCACGCCTTCGGTGGCATTGAAGCTGGTGCTCCACATATGACCACCATCGGTCGAGTATTCGATGGTCGCGCCGGTTTCGACACCGGTCAGGTTCAGCGTGCCGACATTGGTGATGTGATCGGATGCGCTGCTGCCGGAATCGGTGGTGAGCGCGACACCGGGGGCGGCAGCCGACGTGTCGAGCGTGAAGCTGAACGAAGTCGGATCGGACGTGTTGCCGGCGATATCGGTCTGCCGGACCTGTACGTCGTTCAGGCCTTCGGTGGCGCTGAAACTGGTGCTCCAGGTATGACCGCCATCGGTCGAATATTCGACAGTGGCGCCGGTTTCGACGCCGGCCAGGTTCAGCGTGCCGACATTGGTGATGTGATCGGACGCACTGCTGCCGGAATCGGTGGCGAGCGCCACACCGGGCGCAGCGGCCGACGTATCGAGCGTAAAACTGAACGACGTTGCCGACGACGTGTTGCCGGCGATATCGGTTTGCCGGACCTGTACGTCGTTCAGGCCTTCGGTCGCGCTGAAGCTGGTGCTCCAGGTATGACCGCCATCGATCGAATATTCGACGGTCGCACCGGTTTCGACACCGGTCAGGTTCAGCATGCCGACGTTGGTGATGTGATCGGAGGCACTGCTGCCGGAATCGGTGGCGAGCGCCACACCGGGCGCAGCGGCCGACGTATCGAGCGTAAAGCTGAACGACGTTGCCGACGACGTGTTGCCGGCGATATCGGTTTGCCGGACCTGTACGTCGCTCACGCCTTCGACGGCGGTGAAACTGGTGCTCCACGAATGGCCGCCGTCGATCGAATATTCGACGGTGGCGCCGGTTTCGACGCCGGTGAGGTTCAACGTGCCGACATTGGTGACGTGATCGGACGCGCTGCTGCCGGAATCGGTGGTGAGGGCAACGCCCGGTGCAGCCGCCGACGTGTCGAGCGTGAAGCTGAACGAAGTCGAATCGGACGTGTTGCCGGCGATATCGGTCTGCCGGACCTGCACATCGTTCAGGCCTTCGGTCGCGCTGAAACTGGTGTTCCAGGTATGACCGCCATCGATCGAATATTCGACGGTGGCGCCGGTTTCGACGCCGGTCAGGTTCAACTTACCGACATTGGTGACGTGATCAACAGCGCTGCTGCCCGAATCGACCGCCAGCGCCACACCCGGCGCGGCAGCCGAGGTATCGAGCGTGAAACTGAACGACGTCGCCGCCGACGTGTTGCCTGCGACGTCAACCTGCCGGACCTGCACGTTGTTCAACCCTTCGACGGCACTGAAGCTGGTGTTCCAATGCGCACCGTTATCGACGCTGTACTGCACGGTGGCGCCGGTTTCGATGCCGGTCAGGTTCAGCGTGCCGACATTGGTGATGTGGTCGGACGCGCTGCTGCCGGAATCGGTGGTCAGGGCGACACCGGGCGCAGCGGCCGACGTGTCGAGCGTAAAGCTGAACGACGTTACCGACGACGTGTTGCCGGCGATATCGGTCTGCCGGACCTGGACGTTGTTCGTGCCTTCGATGGCGTTGAAGCTGGTGCTCCAGTGCGTGCCGTTGTCGACGCTGTACTGCACCGTGGCGCCGGATTCGACACCGGTCAGGTTCAACGTGCCGACATTGGTGACGTGGTCGGACGCGCTGCTGCCGGAATCGGTGGTGAGCGCCACCCCGGGCGCGGCAGCCGACGTGTCGAGCGTGAAATTGAACGACGTCGCCGACGAGGTGTTGCCCGCGACGTCGATCTGGCGGACCTGCACGTTGTTCGTGCCTTCCAGTGCACCGAAACTGGTGCTCCAGTGCGCGCCGTTGTCGATGCTGTATTGCACGGTGGCGCCGGTTTCGATGCCGGTGAGGTTCAACGTCCCGACATTACTGACGTGATCGGACGCACTGCTGCCCGAATCGGTGGTGAGTGCGACACCGGGGGCAGCCGCCGAGGTGTCGAGCGTGAAGCTGAACGACGTCGCAGCCGACGTATTGCCTGCCACGTCGATCTGGCGGACCTGCACGTTGTTCGTGCCTTCGAGCGCACCGAAGCTGGTGCTCCAGTGCGCGCCGTTATCGACGCTGTACTGCACGGTGGCGCCGGTTTCGATGCCGGTGAGGTTCAACGTCCCGACATTACTGACGTGATCGGACGCACTGCTGCCCGAATCGGTGGTGAGCGCCACGCCCGGTGCAGCCGCCGAGGTGTCGAGCGTGAAGCTGAACGACGTCGCAGCCGACGTATTGCCTGCCACGTCGATCTGGCGGACCTGCACGTTGTTCGTGCCTTCGAGTGCACCGAAGCTGGTGCTCCAGTGCGCGCCGTTGTCGATGCTGTATTGCACGGTGGCGCCGGTTTCGATGCCGGTGAGGTTCAACGTCCCGACATTACTGACGTGATCGGACGCACTGCTGCCCGAATCGGTGGTGAGTGCGACACCGGGGGCAGCCGCCGAGGTATCGAGCGTGAAGCTGAATGACGTCGCCGCCGACGTGTTGCCGGCGACGTCGATCTGCCGGACCTGCACGTCGTTCGTGCCTTCGATGGCGTTGAAGCTGGTGTTCCAGTGCGCGCCGTTGTCGATGCTGTATTGCACGGTGGCGCCGGTTTCGACGCCGGTCAGGTTCAACGTACCGACATTGGTGACGTGATCAACAGCGCTGCTGCCCGAATCGACCGCCAGCGCCACACCGGGCGCGGCAGCCGCCGTATCGAGCGTGAAGCTGAACGACGTCGCCGCCGACGTGTTGCCGGCGACGTCAACCTGCCG